>JAFPLG010000103.1 GCA_017402895.1 Paludibacteraceae bacterium | reverse complement strand
CTCGTGGCCAAAACCACCAACAGTCCGTATTCTCGTTCTTGTACTACACTAATTGTTTCAAACGTTCAAAGATCACTCTTTGTGCTTTTGCTTTCGAATAGGGCGCAAAAAAAATAGGAATCGATTCAAGTCATTAGATTGATGATCCTACATTTTAATACCCTTTCGGCAGAAAATAGAAACACACCTGTTTCTCAAAAGCGGGTGCAAAATTACTGCTTTTATTTCATATACGCAAATATTTGAGCAAAAAAAATGCACTTTTTTTGCATTTTCTTCGTAAGTCGCTGATTATCAGTGATGGCTTTTTTGTCGGTAAAAATTGCCAATTTGTCGCATTTCGGAAAATAGGCCAATTTCGGCCTTTCTACGCCTATGCAAGAAGCGCTATAATTTATACTATATAATGAACGCGCATGCGCACACGCATAAGAAGGGGCAACCTTACTAAAGAAGAGCGTTAGATTATTCGAATGACAGGTAGGGGCGCAAACGCGAGAAGTCGACCGATCGCAAGTCCGGAACGGCTTGGAGGTCATCAATACCCCGAAGACGCACTTTCCTGCGGCGAAACTCATAGATAGACTTGGCCTGTTCAAAGCGCAGATAGGGATGATGACTGAGCGTTGTGACAGCGCACTTATTCACCGGAATCGGACGGATAAGTGCCGTGTCCACCGTGAAACGGTGCACCACAGTATCCAGCATCCGAGTATCGATATGGGGTATTTCATAGAGTTGGTCTACCGTATAATATCCACCCAGTTGCTCGCGATAGCGCACGATTTGCACAGCCGTCCAACGTCCGATACCACGGAGTAACTGTAGTTCTGCAGTATCGGCCGTATTGAGTTCGAGAATGGTATCGCGCTTGATAGACACATAGCGTGGAAACGTATCACGCGAAACGGTATCCCGACGCGTAGGGAGCGAATCCGGTAAATCGATATACGAAGCCATAGCCTGATACTGACTCTCATCCAAACCATACAAACGACGCACGTCACTCTTGCGACGAAACGTACCTCCCGCTCGGCGGTACTTCAGCAGGTTGCTCACCTGCCATGGTTTGAGTCCTTGCTCCAGAAGCACTATCGAATCAGCCCGATTCGGATTGAAACGTCGACGGCGAATAGGAACGGGCTTATGTTTCGTGAATTTCGTGTACTTGGAAAACTTCGTAGAATCAGCGCCCGACCAACGATGCTTAGGTGCCGCAGCCAGGGTGTCGGTCTGGGCAAGCGCAGGAAGCGGACGTTGGGGCACCAGATGGACGAACGTAACAACAGTCGCCACCAGGGCAACCACCACAATCAGTCCTATCCATTGTCTGCGCGTCAGCATCGGGTCACTTTGGATTCTATTTCTCCATCTTGGAGATGAGTTATCAGGCTCTGCCCTACTTCTACGTCATGGATGCTACGAACCACCTTCCCTTGGCTGGTAAGCAGGCTATATCCCATACGATAAATACGTTCAGGCGAGCAGGCTGCCAAACGCTGTTCGAGCAATTCCACACGATGCTGGCGGATAAGCACCTGACGGGTAGCTGTCTGCGCCAGGCGGTGCAAGAGGTCGTCTATGCGCTTCGATTGAGCATCCATCCGCTCGATTAACCAGGCAGCCACCGCCGTAGGTGTCTTCAGTGCCATATGAGCCACCATGTCCAGCACACTCACATCGCGCGTATGACCAATGCCCGTCAAGATGGGCAGGGGAAATTGGGCACAATGTGCGCAGAGGGCATACTGGTCGAAACAGCTCAGATCGGTCGTAGCGCCACCTCCACGAATGATTACCAGCGCATCAAAGTCCTCCAACTGTGCATACACAGCATCCAGCGCAGCCAGTATCGATTGTTCGGCACGCTCACCCTGCATCGTCGCCGGAAAGAGCGAAGTCGTAAAGCGATATGGCGAATCGGCTAACTGATGGGCGAAATCTCCATAACCGGCCGCCTCGCCGGAAGAGATCACAGCCACTCGACGAACCAGCGTCGGCAGGGGCATGGCGCGCTGCATATCCATCACGCCGTCGTCGGTGAGTTGACGAATCGTCTCCTGGCGTTGACGCGCCAGATCACCCAGGGTATAACGAGGATCAATATTGATAATACTGAGACTCAATCCATAGACCGCATGATACTGTACCTCCACCTCAACCAACACTTGCATACCGGCTTGCAGCCGCATACCTGTCTCCTGCTCGAAATAAGCCCGCAGCATTGCCCATCGTGACTGCCAACAAGTGGCCCGCATACGCGCAGCCATCAGTCCACGATCAGCTTTCTCCACCAGATCTAGATACAGATGTCCACCCTTCTCGCTAAGCGAAGCTATCTCGGCTTGCACGAGATACGTCTCGGGCATGCATTCCATAATAGCCTCCTCTACCAGCGAGGACAATTCAGACAAGGTATATATTTTCGTATCCAACATATCGTTTTTCAGACAATCGTATATAAGTAGCCAAACAAGGTCAAACAAAGAGCAGCACCTAAAGCGTACCACGGACTGCGTTTCAGCGTCAGCGCACCGGTCAGTATCGCACCGTAGAGCAACAGTACCATCACGGGTGAGAGGCGAATAACCGTCACCGAACCGGGCAGCGACTCGATCCATGCCACGATACTATTCATCAACCACACCACTTGCTCAGCAAGCCATACAACCACAGTCCCCATCCCCGGAACACTCCCCATCAACAGACAGAGAAAACCACCCACCACGGCCGGCCCGGCCAGGGTAAGTACCAGCAAGTTTGTCAGCAGAAAGTAGTTACTCGTCTGCCCGAAGTAGTAGGCCGTTATCGGCATCGTGCCCAGCCATGCTGCCACAGACACCAGCACCAAATCCCTCACATATCTCCATCCACCATTCAACCATGCTTTCCGACCAATTTTATATGGCAAATAGGGCTGCATTAGCGGCACCAACACTAATATTGCCCCTACGGCTGCAAAACTCAACTGGAAGCCCACCGAGAATAGGTCACGAGGACGAATCAGCAGTATCAACACCGCAGCAGCGGCCAAGGTATTGAGCGAGATAGCTTCCCTACGGCACATATACCCCACCTGCACGACTGTCAACATCAGCGCCGAACGCACCACAGACGACGCCAAGCCGGTCAGCAACGCATAACCCCAAAGAGCAACTAGCAAGACCAGCGACAATGCAACGCGCTTGCCTGTTTCCGTGTAGAGCGGTTTCCACCTACCAAAACCGGTCAGTAACAACCAAAAGACCGCATATACAACACCCGTATGCAATCCACTGACAGCCAGCACATGGGCGGCGCCGGAAGCCTGGAAACTACGTTTCACATCGGGGTCGATATCCTCCTTATAGCCCAAAGTCAGAGCCTGGAGTGTACCGAGTTCGCGAGGCGCGAAACCCATAGAACGCAAGCGCTCGGACAGAGCATGTTGCCAGCAGCGCGGATGCCACAACACACGGACACATCCTATTCGCCGCCAAGCATACGTTGGCACGTAAGCCGTTCCAACAATGCCCTGCATACGCAAGTACTCTCCATAATCAAACCCGGAAAGCATGCCACCTCGTTTCACACGGGTGCGAATCAGCAGTGTATCGCTAGGAACGAGTTGGTCAGCCCGCCCAAGACTATCACCGGCTATATATAGGTAGACCTTCGCCCGAAACGAAACCGACAAACTATCTTCCAGACTCACCAAGTCCGCAGCCACACGTTGCGTCTTGCGTCGTGGCGACGGATAGTCGCTAACGACAGCCCGATAGGTATGGAGACTATCCAGATAGGCGAAGTCGGTATCGCGCGTCAGACTGACGGGCCATTGCGCGAAGCGGCACAGAAGAATCAATGCCACCAGCGGCACCAACACCACCCACATAGGATGTGTCCGTACCCAATCGCGCATAGCCAGAGAGTCTAGTGGTTAACGAACGCTGGTCAAGCGACGAACCTGTGCATTGAACTCGTCCTTCTTGAGCAGGTCTTCAATCGAGATATGCATACGGTAGTTCCAGAAATGACGCGGGTTTGCCGGCACGTTGATACGCTCCGCATGCTGATCCGGCAGACGTACGTCATCATTGATAGCGAACCAGTCTTGCAGCGGCAGAATAACCCACATAGCCGGACTGTACATATGCTGATTGACGATAAACTCTGCTATCTGGGCCGACATCTCTTTCGGTGCTTCACCCCACCATCCCATCTGCTCGTTGTAGAAGCGCTGAGTCGTCTCGCGATCCTCTTCCCACCATGCACGAAGCGGATTGGTGTCGTGCGTTCCGGTGGTACATACGCTCAGGTACGGCGCATCGGCCGGGTGAGCGAAGAGCAGTGTCGGATCCTTCGGCATACGCTGAATCTCGAGCGACAAGATCTGCAGCTCATGCATTACGTCAGGCACACATGCAGGCACCATTCCCAGATCCTCGCCGCAGCACAGCATGCCGGTAGCATTGATGAGTGTAGGCAGTTTGCGCATAGCTGACTGACGCCAGAACTCGGTGTGACGACGGAAGAAATAGTCGTTGTAGATGCGCATCAGGATCTCCTTCTGATCGTCGTACAGTTCGGTGTAGGAGTGCGACTGATAGATAGAGATACGCG
>JAFPLG010000102.1 GCA_017402895.1 Paludibacteraceae bacterium | reverse complement strand
TGGATGAACCCGGGTGACGATGCAGAGGCTCAGCAAGACATGGTAGAGGAGATGGGCGCTGCTTGCGCTTACGGCTATTTCGTAGTAGCTGACGTCAACTACATGGGGCAATAAAGAGCCGTGCTTTGTCTGCTCAAGACATACGATTCAATACCCGAACAAGAATGGGAGAGACTGGCCGGCGAATCGCAATACGCCACATGGTTTCAAACCCCCGACGGATACCGCTTCCTTAAGGAGAGTAGGGACTATGATCCGGAGGTGGTGGCCGTGGCGGAAGATGAGCACATCCTGGGACTCTGTGTAGTCCAGGTGAGCCGAAGTCGTAACCCTCTCGTTCAGTACTTAACCCGGCGGGCCGTCATCAATGGCGGCCCGTTGGTTGCTGACGACCTGTCGATAGAGGCTATGCGGCTGCTTATGAGCGCCGTGCGCGAACAGATGCAGCAGCAGGCCATCTTTACCGAAGTGCGCTGCTTCCACGACTATAGTCGTTGGAAAGATGCCTTTCAGACGGCAGGATGGACCTATGCCCCGCACCTGAATTTCCATATCGACTGCAGCGATGCAGAAGGGATGTGGAACCGGCTGTCGGAGAACCGTCAGCGCCAAATCAATCGAGCCCGGTCCCTGGGTGTGCGTACGGAACAGACCCGCAATCCGGCCGACCTGGACGACTGGTATCGTATACTGAGTCGCCTATATCGGTGGCATGTGCATAAACCCCTGCCGAGCAGGGACTTCTTTCGCCGCCTCATGGAGCGCGAGACACTGATCGTGGTGCGTGCCCCGGGCGGACAGATCATCGGCGGACTAATATGCGTCTCGTTGCCGGGCCGCGCACTCTATGAGTGGTATATATGCGGACTGGACGAGCAGTGCCGTCCGTACGCGCCATCCGTCATGGCCACCTGGGCTGCGATGGAGTATGCCAACCAGCACGGCCTACCGCTCTTCGACGTCATGGGTGCCGGCCGTCCCGACGTGCCGTACGGCGTACGGGACTTCAAGCAGAAATTTGGAGGCCAATTGGTAGAACACGGACGGTTCATCACCGTTGCCCAACCACGGCTCTACAATCTCGGAAAAGCCGTATATCGTATTTTTTTCTAAAAAATAACGATTTTTCTTGCAGATGTCAGAAAAAAAGTGTACCTTCGACTGCTATCCCTAAAGGGCCCCTTTCGAAATTACGTTCGCGTTTCTCTGCGAACGCCAATCTTTTGCCCCAAAAAATATCATTTTATGCGAGCATAAATGATTTTTTTAGCCAAAATCTTGCACATTCAAAAAATTTGTAGTAATTTTGTGCCGTTTTTTATTACGCGTGCGTGATGAAATCGGTTTGCGAGTGGAATAAATACGGCCTGATGGCCCTTCTTCTGGCAGTGAATGCTGCCTTCTTTGCGTTGATGGCGTGGGCGCTGCCCATCCGCTTTGAGGAGAACGATGATGTGATGATGTGCATGATCGCCAACGGCCTCTATAGCGGTTCGCCCGATGCCCACCTGGTCTATATCAACGCCCTGTACGGACAAGTGCTGGCCTGGCTCTATACTTGGACACGTGCCGTAGAATGGTACACCCTCTCGTTCGCTGTGCTCCACGTCATAGCAATGAGCATCATCGACTATGTCGTGCTGCGTGAACGTCATAGCGGCTATGTGAAAGCTATTTGGCTCACGTTCCTCTATATCATGTGGGTGCGCATCATTCTCAGTTTTCAGTTCACCACCACGGCCGGACTGGTCTGCCTGGCGGGTGTGCTGCTGCTTCAGCGGGAGGGCTGGCGCAATATGCTCGGGGGCTGTACGCTAATCTTCGTGGCCAGCCTGATTCGTTTCCACTCGGCGGCACTGGTGGGCCTGTTGATGGCACCGATTATTGTCTTCCAATGGAAACTACAGTGGCGTAAATACGTGCCGGTTCTCGTACTGCTAGCCCTCGTTGTGGGCGCCCGCTGGGCAAACGGTCAGTACTATAAGTCGGAAGAATGGCAACATTACAAAGAATACAATGCCATTCGCGCCAAACTTAACGACAACCCGAATGCACATGCCGAGGTGGTCTATAACAACCTGCCGAACGGCGTGATGCGTCAGGACTATAACCTGCTGCTGCGTTTCATGCCCGATCCGGAGATCATGAACCTGGAGCAACTCAAGGCCATCAACCGCTTCGTGAAGGATGTGCCGCTCAGCCAGAAACTGCTCAACGTAGAGCGACTGCGCAAATATGCGCTGGTGCTGATGACGCTGCTGCTGTTCATGCTGCTGGTTGACCTGAGCGAACCGACGAAGAAGATGCATCTTTTCATGGTAGGCTATCTGCTGTTTGTGGTAGGACTGCTGGTGCTGGTGAGCCTCGACGGATTTGTCAAGAACCGCGTCTTCCTCTGCTTCATGGTGCCTATCGTCATGGCCTTCTACCAGCTGCTGCCCGAACAGGTGGGACGGAAACGACTCATCACCATGGGCTGCCTCACAGCCATCCTGAGCGTCGTCTATATAGTCCAGACCACCAAGGTGCGCAACGACGACTACTACCAGCGCACCGTTGTATGGAATGCCTTCCAGTTGCCACTCATCAAGACCCTGCCTCCCGATAGCCGACTGGCTACGGCCGGAGCGTGGTTTGGCATCCAGTTTATCGACCCCTTCCATATCAAGGACTTCAACACCCGTAAGTTTGCCCTGGGATGGTTCACCTATATACCGTTCAACAAGGATATATGCGAGTCGTACGTGGACCTGATGCAAGATAACATGTATATTTTCGTGCGGGCCGACTATCAGGATGCCACGAGCATGATCAATAGCATCCGCCAGCAGATGGCGGTGCACTACGGCATACCGACCCATATCGAGCTATACCGCCGAAACGGTGCATACGCCATAGTCCAACTCCGACGCACCGAAGACTGGACTATGATGGAGGATATCTATATCCCGTCTGATATGGAACGCTACGAAAACCGCAAGGCGAAAAAATATAGGCGAAAGAGATGAAAACATTAGCAATCATAGGGGCAAGTTATTTGCAGCGTCCGCTGGTGGAGAAAGCCCGGGAAATGGGCCTGCGCACGATCTGCTTCTCGTGGGCAGACGGCGCGGTATGCAAGGACGTGTGTGACGTGTTCTATCCTATCTCCATCACCGAGAAAGAACAGATACTTGACATCTGCCGCCGCGAACAGATCGACGGCGTATGCACCATAGCTAGCGACGTGGCGGCACCCACCGTGGCCTACGTAGCCGAACAGATGGGACTGCGCGGCAACTCCTACGAGGCAGCCGTGCGGGCG
>JAFPLG010000101.1 GCA_017402895.1 Paludibacteraceae bacterium | reverse complement strand
AGAGCAGAAGGGTAGTTTGGTAACGGCGGAGAGACTGCGTTTTGACTTTAGTCATTTCCAGAAAGTGACGCCTGAAGAACTCCGCAAGGTAGAGCAGGTAGCGAATGCGTTTGTGCGCCGTGACTTCCACCTCGAAGAGAGCAGGCATACGCCGATCGCTCAAGCGAAAGCGATGGGAGCGATGGCACTGTTCGGCGAGAAATACGGCGATGACGTGCGTGTGATCAAGTTCGGCGACTCGGTAGAGCTCTGCGGCGGATGTCACGTGTCTTCGACAGGCCGTATCGGTGCAATCCGTATCATCATGGAGACCTCTGTAGCAGCCGGCGTTCGTCGTATTGAAGCGGTGACCGCTGCGAAAGCAGATGAACTCCATTACTTGGCGCAAGATACGCTCAATAACTTGAAGTTGCTGTTCAACAACGCACCCGATGTGGTGAACGCGATCCATAAGTTCATTGACGAGAACGCGTCGCTCAAGAAACAGATCGAGCAGTTTACTGCCGAGAAGATTGAGCAGTACCGCGACCATATCATCGGTCGTGCGGAGAGTTTCGGCGATATCAAGTTGGTACGTATCGAGGGCGAAGAAGACCCGACGATGATCCGCAACGTGATGCCGCTGTTGCGCGGAAAGTTCACGGATGTGAAGTTTGCCGTAGTGGCTGCCACGCACTATGAGGGCAAGCCGACGATCGCTGTGTTCCTCTCGCAACCGCTCGTGGAGCAGGGACTGAATGCCGGACAGATGATCAAGTCGGCCGCCAAACTGATTCAGGGCGGCGGAGGTGGTCAGCCGTGGTTCGCTATCGCCGGAGGACGTGACGTGAATGGACTCGGTGCTGCGATGGAAGAAATGATCGCTGCGCTAAAGTGAAAGATAAAAATCGTAAATGATGTTGAAATTGCCGTCTAGTTATTTGCCGGGAAAGGCGAAGAGTGCCTTTCGGTTTGCCGTGATCGGTACGACAGGTATGTTTGTGCAGACCTGGTTCTTCATGGCTGCGCTCTATCTGATGGAACAGCCGGAGAAGGGTGGTGTGCTCTACTATATCGCCTTTGGTATCGGTTATCTGCTGGAGATGATACCCAATTATCTGTTCTCCAACTGGTACACGTTCGGCACCCGGCCGAGTCTGAAGAATGCCGGCGGATTTCTGCTGGCAAGGGCTGTGAACCTGGGCATCCAGTTGGGCTTGTTGCCGCTGATGCTGCTGTGGCTGCCGATGTGGCGGGACGACTATATCAGTTTCGTAGTCATCTTTATCGGCGGATGCATCAACTATTTTGTGTGTCTGCTCTTCTTCAAACAACCGAAGCCGGAGACGGACGCCAAGAAGGTAGAAATAACGAAATAACAAAATACCTATGAAAATCTACAAAGCGAACATCTTGTTTACCCCGACACCGGGAAAACTGGAAATCATCAAGAACGGCTATATCGTCGTGAAGTCGAACGGCTTGATCGAGGGCGTCTATAAAGAGTTGCCGGAGAATATGGACTGGCGTCGCCAAGTGATGGACTTCGGCGACAAGCTACTCATACCGGCCTTCAACGACATGCATGTGCATGCGCCGCAATATAGGAATATGGGACTGGCACTGGACCTGGAGTTGCTGCCGTGGCTCAATACGTACACTTTCCCCGAGGAAACGAAGTACAAGGACCCGGACTATGCGCGCAGGATGTATCGTAGGTTTGTGCACGAACTATGGATGCAAGGTACGATGCGTAGTGCGATCTTCGGCACGATCCATCCGGAGTCGACGCGTATACTGGCCGATCTGTTTGTTCAGGCCGGCATGGGTGCAATGATCGGACTGGTAGGAATGAATCGTAACAGTCCGGAGACGCTGCAGAACACCACGGAAGAGGTGCTGGAAGGCATGCGTATGCTCAAGGCCCATCTGGACGAACATGGCAATAACGGACTGGTGCAACCAATCGTGACGCCGCGTTTTGTGCCCTCGTGCTCGGAGAAGATGTTGCGTGCGATGGGTGAGTATGCACAAGAGACCGGTCTGCCCGTTCAGTCGCACCTGAGCGAGAACCGCTCGGAGATCATGTGGGTGCATGAACTGGAACCGGATACAACCTGCTATGGCGGTGCGTACGACAAGTACGGACTGTTTGGCCAGACGCCTACGCTCATGGCACACTGCTGCTATACCGATGGCGAGGAGATGGAGCTGATGCGACGGAACGGCGTGTATGTGGTGCACTGCCCGATGTCGAACAGCAACCTCTCGAGCGGTATGGCGCCGATACGTAAGTTCCTGAATGCCGGTATCAACGTGGCTCTTGGCACGGATGTATCGGCCGGCCATCATATGTCGATGCTGCGCGTGATGCAGTATGCTATTCAGGTGAGCAAACTCAACTATGCGCAGACCAAGGGCGAGATGCCGTTCCTGAGTCTGAGCGAGGTGTTCTACCTGGCAACAAAGGGTGGCGGTTCGTTCTTTGGCAAGGTGGGTAGTTTCGAACCGGGCTATGAGTTTGATGCGTTGCTCGTGGATGACACGTATCTGAACTACGACAACTACACCCTGGAGCAGCGTCTGGAACGCTATATCTACTTGGGCGACGACCGCGATATCAAACGCCGTTTCTGCCGCGGCGTAGAGATTGTGGAACCGGTGATGGAATAAAGGCGAAAGGCTAATGGTTTATGGCTAAAGTGGTTCATTTTCCGGAGGGGTGGGCGCTGACGGAGTACTTGCAGAAGGAGCAGGACCTGTTGCGCGAAGTGCAGGAGCCGACGTTCTTCACGTGGGTGGTGGCACCTACGGTGATCTACGGACGTCATCAACAGGCCGAGGTGGAAGTGAACGAAGCCTATTGCAGGGAGAAGGGTATACAAGTGGTGCAACGAAAGAGCGGTGGCGGATGCGTATATGCCGACCGGGGAAACCTGATGCTCTCGTATATCACGCCCGACACGCATAGCGAACAGGTGTTTGCCCGCTTCTTGAGTACGCTGGCCGAATCGCTACAAAGGCATGGCCTGGAGGCCGTGACGACCGCGCATAATGATGTGCTGGTAGGTGGGCGGAAAGTGTCGGGAAGTGCGTGCTACACGGCTCCAACGGGAACGATTGTGCATAGCACCTTGTTATATGACGTGGACCTGGAAGCCATGATGCAAGCCATCACGCCGACGGAGAAGAAGCTGGCGAAACACGGTGTGGCATCGGTTCGTCAGCGGGTAGTGAACCTACGAGAGATAAGCGACGCCTTCCCGGATATGGGAACGTTGCGCAACATGATAGAACAAGCTTATGAAGAAACAGAATAAGATATGGATTCTGTCGATCCTGTGCCTGGTGGCGCTATTCGGCAGTTGCAAGAAGACGCCGGGACCGGCCCAGATAGGCGGTCGCTGGCAAGGAAGAGACGACTCGACCAAGGTGGTAGCTACGCTCGTGGTGGATACGGTGTATGCCAACGGAGGATACGTGGGTTCGCTCTCGTTGGACTCGACGCGTTATCCGGTGCTGGTCAACTACAACCCATCGTCGTGCAAGGGTATGCTCTTCTACCAGAACGACCGCGACTCGCTGGGCAATATGGTGCTGAACGACAGCAGCAACCTGGTGGGTAACATACGAGGCGAGACGGACAACTCCTTCCGACTGGAAGTGCTGCGTCATATCTCAGACTCGACCAATCAGGTGGTTCGCCTCTTCGGGGGCGTTCTGACCCAGACCGACTAAGAAGAAAACTAAAAAGAAACAGTATATGGAAATCAGTTTACGTGCACAATCTATGCCGGAGTCGCCAATCCGCAAATTGGCTAAGTATGCCGATGCGGCTAAGTTGGCCGGCACGCATGTCTATCACCTGAATATCGGTCAGCCCGATATCAAGACACCTCCTCAGGCTATGGAGGCCGTTCGTCAGTACGACGAGTCGATACTGGCGTACTCGCCCAGCCAGGGATTGAAGTCGCTCCGTACGAAGATGGTGAGCTACTATGCCGACTATGGTATCGACCTCTCGCCCGATGAGATTATCATCACGGCCGGAGGATCGGAGGCTATCATGTTTGCGTATATGAGCGTGTTGAACCCGGGTGACGAGATCATTGTGACCGACCCGAGTTATGCCAACTACATGGCCTTTGCTATCTCGGCCGGCGCGGTGGTTAAGTCGGTGAAGACGGACATACGGAACGGCTTTAAGTTGCCGCCGGTAGAGGAGTTTGAGAAGCAGATCACGCCTAAGACGCGTGCTATACTAATCTGCAACCCCAACAACCCGACGGGTTACCTTTATACCAAACAGGAGATGCGTCAGATTCGCGACCTGGTGAAGAAATATGACCTGTATTTGATATCGGACGAGGTATATCGTGAGTTTATCTACACCAAGTCGCCCTATATCTCGGCTTGCCACCTGGAGGGAATAGAAGAGAACGTGGTGCTGGTAGATAGTGTATCGAAACGCTATTCGGAGTGCGGTATACGTATCGGAGCGCTGATCACGAAAAACAAAGCCGTGAGGGAGTCGGTGATGAAGTTCTGTCAGGCACGTCTCTCGCCACCCTTGTTTGGCCAGATCGTAGCCGAGGCTTCGCTCTCGACGCCGGAAGAGTATATGCAAGAGGTATATGACGAGTATCTGGGCCGTCGTAACTTCCTGATCGACCAACTGAACCAGATACCGGGCGTCTTTGCGCCGGCTCCTACGGGTGCGTTCTACGTGATGGTTCAGCTGCCGGTGGACGATACGGAGAAGTTCTGTAAGTGGTGCCTGACCGACTTCCAGTATGAGGGTGCAACGGTCATGATGGCACCCGGAACAGGTTTCTATACCAATCCCGAAGACGGTCGTCATCAGGTTCGTATGGCCTATGTGCTCAACAAAGAAGACCTGGGCAAAGCCATGATTGTATTACGCAAAGCACTGGAAGCCTACAATGCGAAATAAACTATTTTTGGCGCTGTGTGCACTGTTGTGCGTGGCGTGTGGAAAACGAGAGATGAACCTCACAGAAGGATTAGAGATACAGTCGCTTGGCATAGACCAGGCGGCTCAGGTGTGGACTCCGGAGGACGGCAGCAAGGAGGACTTCCAGGCGCTGGTCAAGGAGTATTACTGCCAGACGGATAGCGAGCGTGTGGCTCTGTTTGAGTCGCTCAGCCGCATCATGGAGCGTTATAGTGAGTCGGCCGATCTGCTGACGGTAGAACTGCTCAAACCGACCCAGTTGACCAACAACGGCGAACCCACAGCAGCCGATTGGATCATGTCGGGGTATAGTCCTACGGCTCATTTCCTGGACGATATGTTTGCCAACAAACTGGCTTTTATCACGATCATCAATTTCCCGCATTATACGCTGGAGGAGAAGAATGAATTGGGCAAGAAGTGGACCCGCATGGAATGGGCCATGGCGCGTATGGGTGATGTGTTCACAGCCCGTGTGCCGGCCAAAGTGAATGCGCAGATGGCTCAGGCTCAGGCTAATGCAGAGAATTATATTGCCGACTACAATATCTATATGGGTAGTCTGCGTACGGAAGACGATCGGCAACTTTGGCCGAAGGAGACCGTGCTGCTGAGCCACTGGAACCTGCGCGATGAACTGAAAGCTCTGTATGCTGATAAAAAGGCCGGTCAGGAGAAACAGGAGATGATCTACGAGGTCATGCAGCGTATCGTACGTCAGCAGATACCCGCGGAGGCTATCAACAACGGCGCGTATATCTGGAAACCCTATTCCGATACGCTGAACCCCGAACCTTATACCCGCTACGAACGGATTCTGGAGACCGCTCATGCGTATTTTGCAGCAGACGCCTATTGTCCTGCCGCACCGACGGGCATCCAGCGTAACTTTGAAGATGGGGTAGAGATACCGGCTAAGGAACTGGATAGCTTGTTCCGGGCATTGGTGGGTTCGGAGCAAGTGAAAGAAGTGGGACAGATTATCCGGGAGCGTCTGGGACGTGACCTGCGCCCGTATGATATCTGGTACGACGGTTTCAAGGCACGCGCTTCGCTCAACGAGGATGAACTGACGACGCAGACCCGTGAACGCTATCCGGATGCCGGAGCGTTCGAGAAAGACATGCCGCGACTGCTGGAGTGCCTGGGATTCTTGGGCGAAGAGGCTAAGAAGATAGCCGAGCATATCGTGGTAGAACCCGCGCGCGGATCGGGTCACGCCTGGCCATGCTTGGGACGAAATGAACCAGCGCGCCTGCGCACGCGTATCGCGCCCACGGGCATGGATTATAAAGGATATAATATAGCGGTTCATGAGTTTGGCCACTGTGTGGAGCAGGTGCTGGATATGTACCAGATCGACCATTATATGCTCTCCGGCGTACCGAATACGGCTTATACCGAAGCGAGTGCATTCCTGTGGCAGCAACGAGACCTGCAATTAATGGCGAACCGGAGTGGCTCCGGAGCCGTAAAAGAGGCTAATGGGGATGAAGTGCTGGACCAGTTCTGGTCGATGTATGAGATCATGGGTGTCAGTCTGGTGGATATGCAGATGTGGCAATGGATCTACTCCCATCCCAAGGCAACAGCCAAAGAGCTGTGCGAGGCGACGGTAGAGATTGCCAAGCAGGTGTGGAATCAGTACTACGAACCCGTTTTGGGCGAGCATGACTGCGTGCTGCTGGCCGTATATAGCCACATGGTGAATGCACCGATGTACCTGCCGAACTATCCGCTGGGGCATATCGTTCAGTACCAACTGGAGGAACACCTGGCTAAGTACACGACCAAGCAGGAATTTGCAACGGAGTATGCCCGTATCTATCGCTTGGGCCGATTGACGCCGAAGGAATGGATGATCCAGGCCGTAGGTGCTCCGCCATCGGTAGAACCTGTTCTACGGGCTGTAGAGCAAATCGTACAGCAGAAAAAATAGCCACATAGGCCACTTTGCAACCGGGTTGCAAGAAAAAAGCGGTACCTTTGCACCAAAATTCAGAAAAAGGATGAAACGATTTCTACTTGTTTTGGTGATTATGGGTGCCGCTTTCTCTATGTATGCGGCTGATATCAAGGGTATTGTACTGGATGATAAGGGTGAACCGCTGCCCGGAGCCAACGTCTATTGGCGTGGTACGGCTATAGGCGTGACCACCGATCCGGACGGTACGTTTGTGATCAAGGAGATCCATGAGACGGATTATCTGGTGAGTTCATTTATCGGTTATACGCCGGATACCACTCGCGTACAGGGGCAGAAGGATCTGACGATCGTATTGGTGAGTGACCTGATACTGGATGAAGTGACAATCACTGAGAGGAAGATGGGGGTGCTCAGGAGTCGAGTAGCGGCGTTTGACACCCAGACGATAGGTGCGGACGAAATGTGTAAAGCCGCTTGTTGTAACCTGAGCGAAGCGTTTGAGACGAGTGCCTCGGTGGATGTGGCGTATGCCGATGCAGCCACCGGCGCCAAGCAGATCAAACTGCTCGGACTGAGCGGAACGTACGTGCAACTGCTGATGGAGAACACGCCGGGTGTGCGTGGACTGGCTCAGAATTTCGGACTGGAGTATATCCCGGGTTCGTGGATGCAGTCGATCCAGGTGAGTAAGGGTACTTCGTCGGTCATCAACGGTTACGAAGCCGTCTCCGGACAAATCAATGTAGAGCTGCTCAAGCCGCAGACCCAGAATCCGCTAAGCATCAACCTGATGGTGAATAGCGAGCTGATGGCCGAAGCGAATATAGAAGGCGGATGGCAGATTCCGCTCAAGGACCACGACGAAGAGCACGATGCTAAGCATGAGCACGACGAGCATTGCCATCATGAGTCGCTCTACACGGGTGTGATGGCGCATTACGGTGGCAGTTTCATGACGATGGACGAGAACAAGGACGGCTTTGCCGACATGCCTAAGGTGCAGAATGCCAATCTGGCTAACCGCTGGTTTTATCGTCACGGCGACTATACGCTGATAGCCTATGTGCGTGGATTGTACGACCGTCGTCGCGGCGGACAGATGTCGGATACGCTGGCTAATCCCTATCGTATCAACCTGAACAATTGGCGCGTGGAGGGATTTCTGAAAAACGGCTATGTGTATGACGACGAGAGTGGATCGAGTATCGCGCTGGTGACTTCACTCAGTTACCATAACCTGGATAACACCTACGGCCTGCGGCACAGGAAGGCGCATGAATGGACTGCCCATCTTAATGCCCTCTGGCAGGGTAATTTCGAGGGTAGCGGCGAGGTGGACAACGATCATCGGCTGAATGCCGGCTTGTCGGTAAATATGAATCTGCTGTATGACTGGCTGGGTGTATACAAACCGGATAGAACCGGCTATCAGAGCGGTAGTGCACAAGATTTCAGTCATCTGGACGTGACGCCCGGTATCTTTGCTGAGTATAATTTCAAGTACGATGAGATGCTGTCGTTGGTGGCAGGTGTGCGTGCTGACTGGTCTCCCAAGTGCGGTTTCTTCTTCACACCGCGTATGAACGTACGCTACACTCCGTTCGAATGGTGGACATTACGGGCGAGTGCCGGCATGGGGTACAGAACCCCCTATGTGCTGGCGGATAATGCCTTTGTATTGCCTTCGAGCCGAGCGCTGAAGTTCGACCGATTTGACGGTTCGGGAACCGATGAACTATGTTCGCAGCATGATATCCACCAGGAAAAGGCTGTGAATACCGGTATCAGTACCACGTTTTATATCCCGATAGGCGGCCGCCAGTTGCAGCTCTCGGCAGAGTATTACTATACGCATTTCCTGAACTCTCTCATAGTGGATATGGATCGTGATCCGCACGCTGTGTATTTCTACAACCAGCAGGATATGCCCAACGGAAAGTCATTCGCGCATTGTGCACAGGTGGAAGCCACGATGGAAGTGCTGCGTGGATGGACATGGACCGCTGCCTTCCGATGGACGGATATAGAGCAGACGACATTCAATGCGACAACAAACCAGTTTGAATTGCGTCCTAAAGCACTGACCAACCGCTTCAAGGGAGTGATCACAACCAGTTACCAGACGCCGCTCAAAAAATGGCAATTTGACGTGACGGCTCAGTTCAACGGCATCAGCCGTATGCCGGATGGCTTCACGGCTATGGGCGATCTGACCGGCGGTTATTCCACGACCAAACAGCTCCGGTGGTATCCGCAACTGATGGCACAAGTGACGAAATACTTCCGCACTTGCAGTCTATATATAGGCGCAGAGAATATGACCAATTTCCGTCAGGACAATCCAATCATTGGTGCGGACGATCCCTACGGTACGGATTTTGACGCATCGATGGCATGGGGACCTATCACGGGATGGAAAGTGTACGCGGGATTCCGCTGGTCGTTGGATAAGAAGGAATAGACCGACTTACTATTTATCGGTTTTCGTCTCAGGCGTCTCGGGCTTCGGCTCGAGGCGCTGACTTTTACGGACTACCAGTTTGTCGCAAGCTACAAGCACACCGGGCAATACGATCAGAATCAGCAGCACAGCCATGGCAGCTCCGACAGCCAGACAGCCGACGATAGCCGATATCGTAATGTCGTCCACGAGTATTGCCATAGCTCCCGGGCCGACAATCATAATCAGTCCGGACGTGGTAATCGTGCGTATCGAACCCTTGTAAGCGGCTTTGACAGCTTCGTAGGGAAGCATCGTGCGACGATGCTCCTTATAGTAGTTGGCAAATAGAATACCGTAGTCGATTGTGGCACCCATGAGAATGGACTGAACAATCAGGTAAGCCAAATAGAGCATCTCGCCACGCAGTAGGCCGGCAAAGATCACGTTGACATATACAGCCGTCATCACCGTCAGCACCAGGATGGTCGGAACGATGATAGAACGGAACGATATAGCTACAATTAGGAAGATCGCGATGATGGTCAGCAAACTGATACGCGTCATCTCGCTACCGAATCCGGCTTTCATCTCGCGATACATAGCCGACTCGCCAATCATATAATGATCGCCTTTGAGTTGGGCTTGAACCTGTTCGTGCATCCGGTCGAGCGATGCAAAGGTACGTGCCGACTCCTGCGGGAGGTTGGTCAATAAGATGAGCAGACTATGGTTTGTGCCGTTGAGTTGCGACATCTGAGAAAGCAACTTGGGCTTGATTGATTCGATGTCAGCACGTTGCTCCACCGATATGAATAGCTGCAGACGAGGATCGTTGGCCAGCGTATCGCTCAGATAATTGATAAGTATCTCGGGCGTCAATTCGATCTCTCGTGCCGTCGAGTCGTTGATGCTGCCGTAGAAGGTGTAGAGTAGGCTGACTTGCTCGGCCGGAATCTGCTGACCCAGATAAGCAAACTGCGCCGCCATTTCTTCGGCACGGAACGATTGTTTAGCCTCCAGCAAATCCAAGATGCGCTCTGTTGCCCGGTCTTGCTGTATCTCGGCAGCCGTCTTGCGATGTGTCTTCTTCTTGGCAATAACCGGCTTGGTCACCTTAGGCTTCACTACCGGTTTGGGTTTCTCCACTTCTGCTGTCTCTATCGTAGCGCTTAGGCTATCTTGCGAGAGGCTATCCGTCTGTGTAGCGGCCACCAGCGTCTCTTGCTTCCGGCTCTCGGGATAGGCGATCGAGTAGAGAGCATCGCTACTGAGACCCGTGATGCCGAACTCTGCTAACAGTTCGCTCAGTTCGCGAGGTGACATAGCCACGTTCTGGTTGCACAGGTCCATGAGCTGAACGCGTAGGGTTAGAGCCTCTACTTGGTCATCACTCACCATTGCACGCAGCAACTTACGTTGGAACAGGTCGTCGGTCAGCGTGTGAACATACTGAAGCGGCGACATGGTCTCGTGCTTGCCCTTGGCAAACTTGAATACCATCTTGGTCTGGGCCATGCTCGAACCGACAAAATCACTCAGTTCACGCTTCGTCATCTGACGATTTAGCTGGTGACGGTTGCTCAGTCTGCTCAGTTCGGCTGTTTGTTCCGACGGAGCGGCTTCGTACAGACGTGGCAGGAAGTCGGTGAGCAGTATATACTCCGAATGCGTCATGCCTCCGGATTGCGTAGAGTCTGTCTGTACGGGAAGAACGTCCTTTGATGTATGGTATTTCTTCTTTGGTTTCTTAGGAACGACGATACGCTCTTCTTCCTCTTCTTCTGCGGGATTAGTGCGCTCGAGGGTATGCAGTAGT
>JAFPLG010000011.1 GCA_017402895.1 Paludibacteraceae bacterium | reverse complement strand
TGGACGAGACACTCAACTTCTACATCGACAGTCTCAACCTCAGTTATGTAGCCTTCACACGTCCGGTACAAGAGTTATACGGTTTTGGTCAGACCGCTCAGAAGAACGACAAGGGAGAGCGACTAAAAGTCAGTACCATCAGTCAGTTGCTGCATACACTACTGGAAGACGATTCGGATTTTCACGACAACTGTTTCCAACGGGGACAAAAAGAAGACTACGTAGTCGAGCAGAAGAAGGCTGATCGCTATGCCATGCCGACATCCACACACACCGCAACTTACCATGTCACGCCCATTGGCAACCGATTGCGTCTATCCACACGCAGCATCCAGGACGAACTGTCGCTCCAGGACTTCGGCACACTGATGCACGACTGGCTGTCGCTCATCACCACAAAAGACGAGGCCGAAGAGCGGCTGCAGGACATGGTTCGTATGGGTCGAGCCCGTGAACAGGACCTGGAACGGATGCGTACGGAGTGGCAACGTTTTCTGGCGCTGATTGCCGACAGGGACTGGTTTGACACAAAATACGACGTGCTGAGCGAACGGGCTATACTGACGGCATCCGGCCAGACCTTGCGTCCGGACCGTGTCATGATAGATGGAAAACGGGCCATCGTGATAGACTATAAATTCGGTCTGCTCCAGCCCGCCAGCCACCGAGACCAAGTGCACGACTACATGGCTGAATTAACGAGAATGGGTTACCAGACCGAGGGCTACCTGGTCTATGTCAGTTTATCGCAAATTGTACAAGTATGATACAATCCACCGACCTCATCCGTATAGGAACTATGCGCCGCACGCACGGACACCGCGGCGAGATACAATGTCAGATGCAGAACGACTACTGGGATCAGGCCGATCCTGAATTCGTATTCCTGGAACTGGACCAACTCTACGTGCCCTACCGCGTCGAGGACTGGCGCGGCAAAGGAAGCGACACGCTCATCTTCCAACTCCGGGGCGTGGACTCAGAACCCGAAGCGGCCCGACTGACTGGCGCCGCAGCCTATATGCTCCGCGAGGACATGACCACGGAGGCCGGAGAAACGATCGCATGGAGCGACCTGGAGGGATACAGTGTGGTGGACCGGGAAGAGGGTGTGCTGGGCAGGATTGTAGAAGTGAACGAGCAGACGATCAACACCCTGCTCACACTCGACGACGGACGGCTGATGCCTATCCACGAAGATTTTATCACAGACATCGATACCGAGAAAAAAGAACTACATGTCGATTTGCCCTTTAAAATATAATTTTAAATTTTGAATTTATAATTTGAATACCAAGCTTACCATACAAGAGATGAATCGCCTCACGCCGGAGGCTTTTCGCGAGACGGAAAAACTGCCGCTTGTAGTTGTGTTGGACAACGTGCGTAGTCAGCACAACGTAGGCGCTGTGTTTCGGACGGCCGATGCGATGTGTCTGGAGCAGGTAGTGCTATGCGGTATCTGTTGTTGCCCGCCCAACCAAGAGTTACATAAGACAGCACTGGGAGCCGAAGATACTGTAGCATGGCAGTACCACAAGGACACACTCGATGCCGTGAGCGAACTCAAGCAACGCGGCTACACGGTATATGCCGTAGAGCAGGCCCACAACTCGATGACTCTGGAAGCGGTGGCTGAGCAAATCGTAAATCGTCAATCGTACGATCGTAAATTGGCCGTCGTTCTCGGGCACGAGGTCTTCGGCGTGCAGCAAGCAGTGATAAATCAATGCGACGGATGCATCGAGATACCTCAGTACGGCACCAAACACTCGATGAATGTTTCGGTCACGGCCGGTATTGTCATGTACAGGCTCAGTGAGGCACTGAGAAGAGAATTAAAAATTAAAAATTAAAAATGATGCTTACACTACTCTCTCCGGCTAAGAACAAGCAGGTTGCCTTTGCAGCGATCCAGGCTGGTGCGGACGCTATTTACATCGGCGCCCCGCAGTATGGTGCCCGTCAAGCAGCCGGCAACAGTCTAGAGGACATCCGGGAGGTAGTAGAAGAAGCACACAGGTATGGAGTACAAGTACTGGTAACACTCAACACCCTACTCCATGACGAGGAATACGACTCAGCCGTATCGCTTGCGCACGCACTATATAAAATAGGTGTGGATGCACTGATCATTCAGGACCTGCGTTTGCTTGAGATGGACCTGCCACCTATTCGTCTGCACGCCTCCACGCAATGCGACAATCGTACCCCGGAACAAGTGGCACGACTCCGGGACCTGGGATTCAAGCGCGTGGTGCTGGCTCGTGAACTGGGCATAGACGAGATACGCATGATACACGAAGCTGTGCCGGATATCGAACTGGAGGCTTTTGTACATGGTGCCCTGTGCGTCAGCTATTCCGGGCGATGCTTTATCAGCGAGGTGCTGGCCGGACGGAGTGCGAACCGTGGAGCTTGTGCCCAATTCTGCCGCATGGCGTACGACCTGCTGGACGAGAACATGCAAGAGGTCGTTGACGATAACGGGCAACCGATTCACCAACGCTACCTGCTCTCGCTGCAGGACATGGACCGCAGCGCCCATCTGGAAGAACTGATTGAGGCGGGTGTGACCACCTTTAAGATTGAGGGACGACTCAAAGATACTGACTACGTAACGAATATCACGGCGTATTATCGCGATGCGATAGATCGCTATGCTGAAAGAATAAAGACCGTTTCACTGAAAGACCGCTACGCTGAAAGACATATTTACACACGCAGTTTTATACCAGATTCCGAGAAGACTTTCCATCGCGGGGCAACGGATTATTTCCTGCACGGAAGGACACGGCCTATGGCGAATTGGGAGACCCCGAAATCTACGGGCGAGCTCGTTGGCGAAGTACT
>JAFPLG010000100.1 GCA_017402895.1 Paludibacteraceae bacterium | reverse complement strand
TGGTGCGGATGCAAAACTGGTTATCAATAGTGGCAAGACATTGACAGCGGATACTATCTTCCTGCGTACCACGATTTCGGGCGCTGCCCAGATGGTAAAGAATGGTTCGATTGCTTCGGCAACGAAGCTCTACTATACGCGTATTATTAAGGATAAGACGCGCTACTACCAGTTCGGTCTCCCGCTGTCCTGCAGCATTGATGATGTTAAATTGTCAGACGGCAAGGTGCTGAAATATTCGTCAGCATGGCTCTTGCGTGAGTATAGCGAGAGTAGTCGTGCCCAGTATGGCGGCTCTGCTAACAACTGGACCTCGGTAGCAGACCATGCAACGATCATGGGCGGTAAGGGATACGAGATGTTCTCCGCATCCAACTATTATCGTGAGTTCTATTTCCCGGTTGACCATACGCAGCTGGAGTCTAATACTTCCGTAGCGGTATCTCATACTACGAAGGGTGCTGCAACCGATCGTGGATGGAACGTATTGGTATCGCCGCTGACGGCAACGTGCGAACGTACTACTTCGCCTGAAGGCGTATCCGTATGCTGGATGGAATCGGACGGATGGGGCGTACAAGAGCAGCCTACATCCATTCCGCCTGCTAAGCCGTTTGCATACCAGGCTTATGAGAATCAATCTGTTCTCTCGTTCCTTGGCGCAAATATAATCTTGGCTCCGCGCCGCGTGCCGGCAGCTGAGGAACCGACGCAAATCCAGTGGATCCATCTGGATGTGCTGGATGCAAACCGCATAGGCGACCAGACTAGCATCTACGTCCATCCGACGCGTTATGAGGAGGTTTATCAAGGTGGTATCGATGTGGCGAAACAAGCGCTGACCGCTTCACGCGCGGTAATATATAGTTCGCACGCGTACGGAGATATGGCGTTTGCCGGAGTTGCAGACTCGCTGCTTGAGACCGGCGTAGCCCTGACGGTATATAGCCCGAAGGCGCAGGAACTCATGATTACCATGCGTGAGAATGACTGGCTCGACCGTATGGAACACGTATGGCTCGTGGATCGCGAGACCGGTATGCGTGTCGACCTGCTCTGGAGCGACTATGCATTCCGCGTACAGGAAGGTACTACCCGCGGACGACTCTTTATCGAAGGTGCGTTCCGTGCTCCGCAAGTGACGACGGATATAGAACCTGCATCCGACGCCTCTACTAAGGGTAGAGATGTTCGTAAGGTGATCATCAATGATAAGATATACATCCTGGTGAACGGCCGTATGTATGATAGTACAGGAAAATTAGTGAAAGAAAAATATTAATTATTCACTATTAATTAGAAAGGTATTAGTTTGTTATAGATGCCTGTGAAGGTATGTTTAAGGTACAAGATGAAAAATAATAATATCGATAAATCCCGTGGTCGGATGATTATGTTGCTAGGCGTTGTGCTGGCTGCATTATGGCTGGTAATCGTCCACGCAACAATCGAAGATGCCCAAGAGGAAAGTATGAGCGCTCGTGTGCGCCCGGGTGTCGTTCAGAGCGGCACCCGTAACGCAGCACCAATGCCCGTGTACATGGCGCCGAGACGTCAGGGTGGTGCACCAATGATAAGTGGCGGTGCCGTGCGTAGTTATGCACGTAGTGGCCATGCAACGATGCCAATTGCGGCATCCGGCACAGGCTATCAGTTGCATACCACGTCTTCGGCTACCATCCATTCGATTGGATCCGGTGGTGGAGGAATGGCGATGGCCGGTACTTCGTCCGCATCCTCTTCTACATCGCGAGGAATCGTGTACGGCACTACTAATGTCAGCATGCCGAGTTTTGCGCTGGCAACGCCGCTATATACTACCGTTAAGGCAGAACAGACCCAACAGGTCGCTTTGGCCGCCGCTCCCGGACGGAATGGACGTGTGCGCAAGTTGGCGCCCGACTGGGATGGTGACGAGGGCGATACGGAGGAAGATAGCGATGAATCCGGTAAATGGTGGTATTGGGATCCGGATGGTGAAGAGTGGGTAACCGATGAGAATATGTCGGGCTCATATGTTGGCCTGACGCGCAATACGGGTAGCGGAATCGAAGTCTGGAATGGATCTTCGTGGGTGACGATGGAAGAGTGGCAGAACCCGGGAGTACCGGTCGGTGCTACACCATGGCTGCTGATGCTGCTCCTCGTAGGCGCATACAGCATCGTAAAAACAATGCATAAAAAGCAAAACGCAATATGAGAAAAATTGTTGCAACACTTCTGTTCGTGATGGCGGGAATGGCTGCTTATGCCGCCCAGCCGGGTGCGATATGTACTACGGCGCGACCGATAGGAGAGGATTTTCGTGAGGAGATCAGCGGACCGTCCGTAGTATGGTACAAGGCATGGACGTTTGACCTACCTTTAACCGTCTATTTTGCTCCGAAAAACGAGTCGGATCCGGCACCTGAAGTGGAGATGGACTTCACCTGTACGCCGGGCGTATATACGGATAGCATCCTCTGTAGCCTCTTCTGTAAAAACGGAGGCAGCAGCGGTATCGATTTCGGCTTACCGCATAAGCCGACGCTGCAGACAGACCGCCTTCCGGACGGCACTTTCGTCTATTATCTCTCGCTGGGTAAGAAATATCGCGACTTGCTTCTCCAGATGGGTATCAGCGACAACTTGGCGGTGTTTGTTAAGGTGACCTATAAGGCGGCCGGCATAATCAGTATTGCACCCAACGACCTGTTTGCAAACTGTATGGACGGACATAAATTCATCCAGTTGGGAGATACCGTTCGGGTGAAGACACGCGATAAGTCGCGTCACGTCATCGTACCCTACGTACAATGGCAGGAAGACTCTATCCGCTATGTCTGGGATGGATCCCAGCCGGTGACGATAGCCGTAAGTTATGCGTGTGATATTGACCCTACGGACAATGGGGATGAACGAATCCTCGATTTCTATACGCTCCAGCCGAAAGACACGCTCAAACTTACCAGCCCTGAGCTGAAATATTATGTGAAAGAAGCGGATAGCGAGGCCGGTATGTTCTATGCCAAGTTCTATTCCGAAGGCACCGGAACGATGAAGATCGAACGCGTGCCGCAAGCTCCGCCGAAAGGCGGTGCAACGCTGCTGCGATACGATCGTACAACCCAGGTGGATACGGCTAAACTCTATGCTATTCCCTATACATGGACAACAGCCACTCGCTTTGATGTACCTACCGATCATATCTTCCGTATGTACGTCGGTACGGCGCATGATTTCAAGAAAACGGAAGCGATTGCTACCTACCAGTTCAGCCGCAGTAATGCCGGCCACTGGCTCGGGCTCGTAGCTGATGACATGCAGGCTCTGTGGGCGCAAGCTGTCG
Source organism: Paludibacteraceae bacterium (assembly GCA_017402895.1). GTDB lineage: Bacteria > Bacteroidota > Bacteroidia > Bacteroidales > Paludibacteraceae > Colicola. The sequence goes on along the minus strand of JAFPLG010000100.1, from coordinate 1,776 downwards.
GACAGTACCTCTATATCCGCTTCGAGTGTACGGCTAAGACCTCAATTACGCCTACTATATGGCGTCCGTCGGATTGTGTGGTTGGATCCACCCTGTTGGAGAAAAACAAGACATATACCATCAATAGCAAATCGACGACCATCTATCGAATCTATTATCCGGATTGGCAGGGTGGAGATATGTCGGTTGCCTGGAATCAGAATGCGGAATGTAAATGGCTGATTTCCGGAGATTGCGAGATTAGTACCAACCAGAATGCGGCGTCTGTGATTGATTATACGATTATGCAGTCCAAGACTACCTATACCAAAGCGGCCTCCAGAATAGCCACTCGGTGGGAACCTAATGTGGATCCGGACGGATTTATATATATGCGATTCTATACGACTAAATCCGGAGGAGGCCAGATAACGGTCACTACAACCGCTCCTGATGAGGAAGATCCCGCCCCGATCGTCTATCCTTCGGCGACGATATCTGTAGTCTGTGATGGCGAACCGACATCGGCGGGACAACGACTGATCGTGCGCGTATCCGCCGAACAAGACCTGTCGCTCTATCCGGGCGATCCGGCTGACATGGGCAGCCGTACACCGCTGGAGACATGGCATCAAACCGCGGGCACTACTCATGCCCTCGTACTAGAATCGGGAGTCTATACCCTCAAGGGCATAGACGAGACAATACGCGTCGTCGTGAAATAGTTGTTAGGCTTCCCTGATCAATTCGTCTACAAGAGCCGGTACACCTTGCGTGGCCGGCTTTTGTATGTGTATAATGCGCTCCCGCCATCTTCCGAATTCCGGCATGCCGGGGTCCACAAACCATATCTTCGTGTCCGGCTTGGTATATTGTAGTAGAGAAGCTGCGGGATAAACATTCAGACTGGTGCCGACTACAACTAGAATGTCCGCCTCGGATACAATCTCGCACGCAGTGGAGAAATAGGGAACTCCTTCGCCGAAGAAGACAATATACGGACGGAGCAGGCTGCCGTCCGGATGACGATCTCCGTAATGCTGTTCCCATCCATCCAGTGGCACGGTCGCGACCTCGTCTATCGAAGAGCGCAACTTCCTGATTTCGCCGTGGAGATGCACTACCTCACGGCTGCCGGCTCTCTCATGAAGGTCGTCGATATTTTGCGTTATCACGACCGTTCCGGGAAATGCCTTTTCCAACTTGGCAATGGCTTCGTGCGCCGCATTAGGCTTAGCTGCCAACGTGTCACGACGACGAGCATTGTAGAAATCTACACATAGTTGCGGGTTACGCAACCAGGCTTCGTGGGTGCAGACATCCTCTATGCGATATTTCTCCCATAGGCCGTCTGCGTCCCTAAATGTGCCGAGTCCGCTCTCTGCGCTGACACCGGCCCCCGTGAATACGACAATCTTTTTCATAACTTCCGCAAAGTTACGAAAAAATATCCAAATTTGCAAATTTTTTGCTTTTTTTGTCAAATTTCTTGTGTAATTCAAGTATTTGGAATGTAACTTCGGACTCCGCCTGCCTTCATGGCATTCCCCCGAAATTACGTTCGCGCAGTTGTGCGAAAAACAAATAATTTCCGCTAAAATTTCAAATAAATTCAATTTTTACCGTCAATTATTTGCGTATTTCAAATATTTGTAGTAATTTTGCACCGTTGTATGCTCGTGTGTGCGCCTATGCGCATAGGGAAAGAAGTGAATGAAAAAGAAAATGATTGAGATTTTTAGACATAGAATACAGGTTTTACTGCTTGCTCTTTGCATGCTCGTGTGCGCCCTTCCT
>JAFPLG010000099.1 GCA_017402895.1 Paludibacteraceae bacterium | reverse complement strand
GCTGATCACGCGTCATGTGTCAGGCCGACTGAAAGTGGCACCAGAGCATACTGCGCCCGATGTGCTCAAGATGATGCGTAAACCATCGTGGGAACAGTTTATGCAGTTTCGTGACTTCTTCCTGCGTGTGAACGAAGAGAACGGCATGAACCAACAACTGATACCGTATTTTATCTCGTCGCATCCGGGTTGCACCAATCGCGACATGGCCCATCTGGCCGAGTGGACGAAAAAGATGCATTATCGTCCGGAACAGGTTCAGGACTTCACGCCTACGCCGATGACCCTGTCGACCACGATGTTCTATACCGGGCTGAATCCGTACACGATGAAGCCGGTGTTTGTGGCACGAACCAAAGCGGAGAAAGAGCGGCAGAGGAGTTATTTCTTCTGGTGGAAAAATGAAAAACAACGCATATGAAACGATTGACGAAATACCGTATTAATCCCGATACCCTGCTCATGGAGCGGGTAGAGCGGAGTATCATGTCCTTGATAGGCCGAATAGGTGCCGTGTTGCTGATAGGAATAGGTGTGGGAATAGGTTTCTTCTTCCTGTTCCACTGGTTGTTCCCATCGCCGGAAGAGGCGCGTCTGCGTCAGCAGAACCGCGTCATCAGTCAGCATATCCAGGTGCTGGACAAGCGTACGAAACAGATGAAACAGGTGGTGGATGACCTGAGCGAACGCGACAAGAATCTGTATCGTGTGCTGCTTGGCGCCGAACCGCTCTCGAGTGAAGAACTGACCGGCGAGGCCGAGCGAACGGCCTACTACGACTCGATTGCCGAGATGTCGAACAGCAGTCTGTATGCCCGTCTTCATCGTGAGATGGATGAACTGGAAGAGCAGATCTATCAGCAGTCGCTCTCGTATGATAATCTGGTGCTGGCAACGAAGAATCAGTCGAAGCGAATGGAGTGTATCCCGGCGATACAGCCTGTGATGAACAAGGACTTGAAGCGTATGGCCTCGGGTTACGGATGGCGTGTGGACCCGGTATATCATGTGCGTCGTTTCCACGCAGGCATGGACTTTACCGCACCGACCGGAACTGAGGTTATGGCTACGGGTAATGGGGTAGTAGAGTTTGTGGGATGGAAACAGGGATACGGTAATACCGTTATCATCAACCATGGATTTGGTTATCAGACACTCTATGCTCACCTGAGCAAACAGCTATGCCATCCGGGCCAGCAAGTCGTGCGGGGTGATATCATCGCCGAGGTTGGGTCTACGGGTAAGTCTACCGGACCGCACTTGCACTATGAGGTGCATGTGCAGGGACAGCACCAAGACCCCAGCAACTACTACTTCTACGATTTGTCGCCGGAACAGTATGATCAGATGCTTCGTCTGACCCAGAATGCGGGAGATATGCTGGATTAACCCAGTCGGGAGATGTGCTTGAGTTCGTCTTCGTTGAGCACCTTGATCTTACGGCCGTCGATGCTGACCAATCCCTCTTGGGCAAACTGACTGAGCGTGCGGATGGCGTTGCTCGTGGTCATGTTTGACATGTTAGCCAGGTCCTCACGACTGATATAGAGGGCCAGCGTACAACCGTCTTCGTCATATCCGTATTTCTTGCGCATCGTGATAAGCGACTCGGCCAGACGGCCGCGGATATGTTTTTGCGTAAGGTTGATGGTTTGAATCTCGGAAACAGCCAGGTCGGTTGCCAGAGCCTGGACGACCTTGTAGCAGAAGGTGTTGTTCTGGCGCAGCAGGGTCATGAAGTCCTCTCCGTTGACCTGGTACACCTCGCAAGGCTCGAAAGCGCTGGCACATGAGGTATAGGTGTCGCCGGCAATCACGGCACGGAAACCGAAGAAGTCGTGTGCCTTCAGCAGGCGGATGATCTGAGCACGCTGACCAACGCCCTCCTTGTAGATACGCACCTTGCCGGTAATCAGTACCCACATACGATCAGCACGGTCACCTTCCGAATGAATCAATGCGTTTTTAGGGAAATGAACCACTTCTACACGACCGTCCAACCATTGTTTCTCTTGTTCGGTCAGCACGTCCCAGACGGGACTGAGTTCCCATAGTTTTTTGTGCTCAACTATCTTCTTTTTCATGCCTTAAATATAACCTTACGGACTAATGCCATTGTTTCCGTGCTGCAAAGGTACTACATTTTATTGATATACGCAAGCGCGCGCGCAAAAAATATATGTTTTTAAGCATATTTTGCATGAATTTTCCATTTTCCATTTTCCATTTCCAATTATTTTTAGTAACTTTGCAGCAAATATCAATTACTGTATTATCGTGAAAGCAAATTATCTTTCTTCGAGGCATATCGGCCTCAGTGTAGAAGACCAAGAGAAAATGTTGCGCGCTATTGGCGCCGAGTCGATTGACCAGCTTATTCATGAGACGATGCCGGCAGATATCCTGATGCCGGAATCGCTGGATCTGCCCGAACCGCTTACCGAGCAGCAACACCTGGAGTCGATGCAGGAACTGGCTAACCAGAACGTGCTCTACAGAAGCTATATCGGTCGCGGATGGTACGGCACGATCATGCCGGCCGTCATCCAGCGTAACGTGCTGGAGAACCCGGTTTGGTACACCTCGTATACGCCTTATCAGGCCGAGGTGAGCCAGGGACGACTGGAGGCCCTGTTTGTGTACCAGACGATGATTAGCGACCTGACGGGTAAGCCGCTGGCCAACTGTTCGCTGCTGGATGAGGCGACGGCGGCTGCCGAGTCGGTGACGATGATGCGTAATCTGCGTACGCGTGAGCAGGTGAAGAATGGCGTGCGTCGCGTGTTTGTGGACGAACGCATCTGGCCGAATACGCTCAGTGTTCTTCGCACTCGTGCTGCAGG
>JAFPLG010000098.1 GCA_017402895.1 Paludibacteraceae bacterium | reverse complement strand
TGTTAACGATAAGATTGACGGTCGTGGCTACAGCTACAACCCCGTTGGCGTGGCTTCGAAGAACAATGACGGTATTGTGGATGTGACGATGAACCTCCGATTCAAACTGGAGAGCGTAAAGAAGACTCACGTACGCAACATCTCGCACGACATCGCATGGGATCAGAATCTCCGCAAGGCGAAGAAGGATACGGTTGTTATGATTATTCGTGATACGGTGGTTATGAAGCCTGAGACAATCTCTGTTGCTGCTGCGCCTTCTACCTCCACTTCGAAGAGCGAGTACCATTCTCGCACCAGTTCGACGATTACGGGTCAAACCTTCTATGTATACTTCGACAACGCACGCAGCGAGCTGACCGAACAGGGACTCACGATTGTTCAGCAAGTGGCTGACCGCATGCTGAATGACAGCAACCTGTACGTTGATGTAGTAGGTATGTGTGACAATACGGGTTCGGATGAGATCAACAACCGTCTGGCAGCAGCTCGTGCAGCAAGCGTGCTTGAGGAGTTGCGTGGTGAATATGGCATTGCCAACAACCACTGTCTGACTTCCGGTCGCGGTAAGATTGTTGGACGCAAGAGCAAGGCTGCTTACGGACCGAACCGCCGTGTGGAGATCCGACTCATCTCGAAGCAAGAGTATGATCGTCTGAAAGCCGAGCGTGAGCAACGTGGCGACGTAACGGATGCCAGCAAGGAGAAACCGGCAGCTCCGACGACCACTACGCAGACAACCGTAGAGGAGAGTTCGTCGAATACGACAACGACTTCGGTAACCATCACGGAGGAGGATAACGAGCAAGCTGCCCGTCAGACGGTGCTCAACGATCCGACCGGTCGTACGGTTCGCCAGAAGGAGTCGGTCAATGCCGTTACGCTGACTAGCCTGGCTCGTAAGCACTACGGCAATGCCAACTGCTGGGTGTTTATCTACGAAGCTAACAAAGAGAAGATTGTAGATATCAATACGATGCCGGTTGGCGTGGATATTACTATCCCGCAACTCACCGACGAGCAGAAGCGCATCTCGAAAGAGGATGCATTGGTATACTACTATCGCATCAAATAAGGTTCGTGCCCTTTAATTGCACGATGGTCCTATAGCTCAGTTGGTTAGTAGCACCTGACTCATAATCAGGGGGTCCTTGGTTCAAGCCCAAGTGGGACCACGAGGGATTTCATCTCAGGATGAGATCCCTTTTTTATGGTAGGGTGGCGCGCAGCAGCAGATGGATGTCGGTGCGTGTCTGCGGACGAGAGTGGGCGGCCGCCCAAGTTTTCTCGAAGACGGTTTCACTAATCTTGAAATAGAGCGAGAGTTGGTCGATGATGCGCCATCGGAGGTTTAGGTAGGCACGCCCTCCTCGTCCGTAGGTGGCGGGTGTGGAGATGGCATAGAGCACATCGTTTTCGTACAGGTAGATGCGGTTGTCCCACGCTCGTGCGTCGAATCCCTGGAGTCGCAGTTGGAGGGTCAGAGGTATTTGTTGCCAGGAGTAGGCTATGTCTTGCGCCAGGCTCAGTCCCCAACCGCGTTGCCGGAGACTGTCTTGCGTGAGGTTGGCCTCGGCCGTTGTGGCTAGGCGCCATCCGCCCCGTTGCCAACTGAAGCCGGCGCGGAAGCTATAGTGGCCCTTGTGGGCTTTTTCTCTTGCGCGTACGCGCCAACGCACGTTCCATACTTGATTGGGGATATAGGCTGTCTCCAACATGGCGTCGTAGCCATAGGAGGGGGCATAGTGGATGCCATATTTGATGTCCGAGAAGCGGAAGAGGTCGGCGTAGCCTCGAAACTGCCATCGGGATAGTTCGCGGATGTCGAATCCCAGATATATGCCCTGTTCGTCGCCTATACGACTGGTCTCGGAGAAGCCGTAACCCAAGGCATTGTCGAACCACGGCGAATAGAAGCGGTAGAGCAGTGTTAGATCCGTTTTGTTGGACGCGGCAAAGCGAGCGCCGGCTTGCACGCCTATACCCCATTGTTTGTTTTGGGCCGTGGCCACCTCGCCGAAAAAGTCGAGCCAGCGCCATCGGTATCGTCCGTTGATACCCACGACGGCTTGTTGGCGGCCCCGGAAATAATGCTGGTTGTATTGGGCGTTCTGATAGGGGTGAATACTGTCTGAGTAGAAGTTTTCGACAGCGGTGATGCCCACTTTCCAGTTCTGTCCCATAGCGGTCAGGTTGGCACCGATGGTATGGTGCCATATTGTATCTTTCTCGTGCTTGATAGAATAAAGCGCCGAGGCGTTGAAATGGACCTTGCCGGCTTGCCAGCGGGTGGTGGCCCCAAGGCCATGTAGTCCGCTACCATCTACCGAGCTGAGAGCACGTACGCCTTCCGGCTCGGTGCTGATATTGTTGACGTAGGCTGACCGTCCCATATGGAAAGGGGAACTGAGTACCAGTCCCTGGCCGAACGAGGCTTGCAAGTTGCCCACAACTAGTGACTGGAGTGCGCCTACGTTTCGCAGCCGCAGGTAGCCGCCGTACTGCAAGGATTGGGCGTCTCCGCCTGTAGGTCGGCGGAGCTGGAGATTCATGTCGAATTGGTCGCGATAATGCATCTTGTAGCGCGTCTGTACGTAGACCGGGTCGGCGGCGAAGTTCTCTGCGTTGCGAACATCCACGCGGGTGGTTATCTCGTGCTTGAGTTGCTGTAGTGCTTCCCGGAAATAGATGCGTGATGTCTCCGTTTGAACAGGCACCAGGCGAACAAATGCACATAGGTTGCGTATGTCATAGTCGGTCAGGCTACCGATAAGTTGCAGTTCGTAGAGGCTGTCCATGGGATGTCGGTAGACGTAGGATAGGATGTCGTCTATCTGGCGGGGGCTGAGAAAATGGAGCCGCTCCAGGTCGTTTTGCGTGGCGGAATTCAGGTCGATAGGTTGCTCGGCTATCTCCAGCAGTTCTTCTTGGAGGGTCTCGTAGTCCACCTCACCCAGTTCGGTTAATTGGGTGTAGATATCCAATATGATATCCTCTGTTCGCGGTTGCGCAAAACTGATGTTTGCACAGAACAGGAGGAGTATGAGAAATCGATTTTTCATGTTTGTGCCCACAAAGATACTGCAAAATTTGCATATATGCAAATAATGTTGTAAATTTGCAGTGTGAAACGAAACGATGAGAAAAAAGAATTGGCTGCCAGGAAGCTGGTGGCGTGGCTGACGACTATCTTGGCGTGTGCCTATCTGGTGTATAAGCTGTGTGCCTATGATCAGTGGGAGCAGCTGGGTGCCAGTCTGGCCGAGGCGGATGCGGTGGCCTGGACGTGTGGTGTGGTGGCGTTGTTGCTCATGCCGCTCAATATGCTACTAGAGGCATGGCGTTGGCAGTTTCTGATGGGGAATCTATCGCTTCGTGAAGCCCAGCGGCAGGTCTATTTCAGCAAGTTGGCGGGTCAGCTGACGCCCTATCAGGTGGGGGAATACCCGGCTCGCGGATTGCTGATTCGCGATACGCCCTGGTCGGAGGTGATCAGCAAGGGAATAGTCGGTTCGGTGACGATGACGCTGGCGATTATTCTGGTGGGGATTGTGCCTCTGTTGATATGGCTTGGTGACGGTCGTTGGCAGACGGATTGGGTGTTGTACGGCTTGATACTGCTGAGTGTTATTCAGTTGGCGCTGTTGCTGCCGCGTTTGCTGCGCCGATGGATAGAGTTGAACTATCGGATGCTGTTTGTCTCGGTAGGACAGAGTCTGCTGCGCTATATGTGCTGGTGCGTTCAGTTTGCCCTTGTGCTCCGTTTGTTTGGCATGGCGCCTATGGCGGAGTGGCTTGTGTTGATTCCGGTCTATTACCTGCTGGTGACGGTGGCACCGACCGTTTCGGTGGCCGAAGCGGGTGTTCGCGGAGCAGTGGCTATCTTTGTTTTCGGTTCAGTGGAAGCCGTCTTGGCCGGCGTGTTGCTATGGGCGATAAATAGCCTTTTACCAATATTAGTTGGTAGTTTTGTGGATAAAAATGCAAAAATATTTGGCAATTTGAAAAAAAATGCGTAATTTTGTAGCCAGAATACTACTTAAATACAATATATCATGACTCTCACATTTCAAATCAACTATCGGGCCGAGTACGGTCAGACGCTTTGCGTTATTGAAACGCGTGATTCTATCCTTGGTTGGACCGAGAAAACACCTCTCTTGCTCAATTGTCACGGGGCTGATTTTTGGACGGCCACTATTCCAATTTCTGATTTTGCCGGATCGGTAGAGTACAAGTATGCGATTCGTCTGCAGGACGGTAACTATATCTACGAGGCCGGTGAGCCCCGTAAGCTGACGCTGCGTGCTGCGGACAAGAAAATGGTGGTGCGCGACTTCTGGCAGGCTATTGACTATGAGAAGTCGTTCTATACGACGGCCTTCCTCAAGGCGCTTTTCCTGCGTCAGAAACCCGTGAAACCAAAAGCTCCGAAGGGCAATATCCGTCTTTCGATCGACCTGCCGCAGATACTGCCCTATCAGGGAGTGGCTGTTGTAGGTAATATCCCGGCGCTGGGAAACTGGAACCACGATGAGAAACTGCCGATGGCGGATGGTGAGTTCCCATTGTGGCACGTCGATTTTGAGGCTGCGCCCGACCAGATTATTGAGTATAAATACGTCATCTACGACCTGCGTACGGGTCAGACTGTTGACCAGGAGTGGGGTGAGAACCGCAAGATATGGGGTGTACAGAAGGGTGTGAAGATTAACCAGAACGACCGCTCGTTCCGTCGTACCCAACCGCGCTTCAAAGGTGCCGGCGTAGCTGTTCCGGTATTCTCGCTGCGTACGGAAGAGGGATTCGGAATTGGTGAGTTCCTGGACCTGAAGAAACTGGCCGACTGGGCAGCACTGACAGGTCAGAAGATGATCCAGACCCTGCCTATCAATGATACGACGCTCACGCATACCAATCGTGACTCGTATCCATATAATGCCGTGTCGGTATTTGCCTTGCATCCGATCTATATCAATATTGAGCGTATGGGTCGTCTGACGCCGGCGCAACTGAAGAAATACCGCGCTACGCAGAAGGAGTTCAACGCCAAGGCTATTGCCGATTACCAGTGCGTTTATGACGAGAAGATGAAGTACTTCAAGGCCCTGTTCAAGGCCGAGGGTGAGGCTTGCTTCTCCAGCGCTGAGTACAAGGCGTTCTTCCAGAAGAATCAGGACTGGCTCGTGCCGTATGCTGAGTTCCTGCACAAGCGCGACAAGCAACCGAAGGAGTTGTACTACTACCTCCAGTTCCACGCAGACAAACAGCTCTCGGAGGCTGTACAGTATGCCCACTCGATTGGCGTGGCCATGAAGGGTGATATACCTATTGGTATCTCGCCTGATTCGGTGGATGCTTATACCGATCCGCAACTATTCAACCTGAATGCTTCGGCCGGTGCTCCGCCTGATGACTTCTCTATTAGTGGTCAGAACTGGGGCTTCCCGACCTACAACTGGGATGAGATGGCCAAGGACGGTTTTGGCTGGTGGCGTCATCGCTTCCAGAAGATGCAAGACTACTTTGATGCCTACCGTATCGATCATATCCTGGGCTTCTTCCGTATATGGCAAATGCCTAAGAACGACGTATGGGGATTGTGCGGTCACTTTGTTCCGGCACTGCCGTATTCGTACCAGGATTTGCAGAACCAGGGTATATGCCTGGATTGGGATCGACTGACCAAGCCCTATATCCGTGCTAACTTCCTGGGTGATGTCTTCGGCTATGACACAGAATGGGCTAAGCAGCATGCGCTGGCTACCCACGACAACTACGTCTATTATTTCCGCGAGGAGTTTGATACACAACTCAAGGTTCAGAACTGGTATGACGAGTTGGTAGAGAGTGAGGCGAAACGCAAGGCAGTTGGTTTGACACTTGACCAGGCTAAGAATATAGCTAACGGACTGATCTATCTGCATTGCGAGAAGCTATTTGTCATTGACCAGAACAACCCGTATATGCTCCATCCGCGTATCTCTATCTATCAGTCGCACTCGTATACCGAGCTATACGACGATCAGAAGGAGATACTGATGCGCATTTACAACGACTATTTCTTCCGTCGTCATACGGAGTTCTGGCGTCAGTCAGCAATGCGCAAATTGCCTACCCTGATTAATGC
>JAFPLG010000097.1 GCA_017402895.1 Paludibacteraceae bacterium | reverse complement strand
TCTGCGCCAAGAACCGCACGCACGCGGTTCTTTCCGAGGCAGGAGGGGATTCCTACGGACTTTCTGTCATGCGGGAGACACTCCGCGCCAAGATATTGGACGAAAAAAAATAATACTACAGTGACATCTTATTGGCGTCCGATGGAGCAACACGGAGGAGCCTCCAACGGATACATGATCTATTGCGACGGTATGTCGTCGTCCGGTCAGGTAGCCGCCCTCTCGCTGGAGACCCACTTGTGCTCGGGTCAGAAGATGTTCTTCTCGGGCTATGTATGCAACCCCAGTAATCAGACCGGTAAGGCGGACCCGAACTTCACCTTTAGCGTGCAAGGATCGGTCAACGGAACCGATTGGGATGATATCACCTCTTATACCACGGGAGGTATCAAGCCCTCGAGCCAGTGGAGCCAGATATACTTCCCGATCGTCTTTGACGAGAATATCGACTACCAACACTTCCGCGTACGCATCTACAACGTGTCGTCCGACTGGGACGGAAACGACTTCATCATCGATGATATGTGTATCTTCGCTACCAAGCCGCCGTTGATCGCCTATCAGGCCAATACGGCATGTAAGGAGAAAGCAGATGAGGAACTCCCGTCGCATGTCATCTTGCGTGTGGACTATCAAGGTATCGTAGGTGATGGCTACAACGACACCACCGTATGTTATACCCTCAAGAGCGTCAACAAGGATCGGGTAGTTACGTTCGTACCGATGATTGATCACTATCTGGATGAAGAAATCCATAACGATACCATCTGCGGTAATCTCTATATCCCGGGTAAGACCTATGAACCGACGGATCCGGACTCGATCTTCGTCAATATGAACCAACTGATTGATACATTCGAGGTCTCGCGCGGCGCATTTAAAGAAGGCTATATTTACGAAATATTGGAGGGAGATATACGCCCTGTCAAGTACGTGGTACATAACGCTTATGTGAATGCCATCGATACCTTTACCGTACATATGTCGGGCAACTATAAAGACATGCTCAGCAGTCTGTGCGGTATGACCCACCACCTGCAGGTAAGCAACCAAATGGTGTTGGAACTCAACGGCGAGGAGCAACCCGCGACCGAGTCGACCGACCTATGCGCCAACTCGACCTATGATATCGGTTTGCGCGTGAAGGGTTCGCTCTATCTGGATAGTGTCGCGCCGATCAGCCTCAATGGAACCTGCGTTAACGACTGGTTGCTATATGGCGACACAGCCGATATGACCGGTTCGCCTAAGAGACGCTACGGCTATAAGTACAGCGACATCGTGAAGGTAGTGAAAGACATCCTGCGTTGCGATCCTCCGGGCACGGAGAATGCCAACCAGTTCGCACCGAACCTGGCCGCCGTCAGCCGTAATGAGATGCAGCGTATCAAAGAAGCCGAGCTTGTGGACCTGGATACGACGGCTCATCCGTATGACATCCTTGCCGACCTGGTGAACAAAGGATTCCTGACGCTCTACAAACCGATGCTAACCGCCAACGTCTATGCAGGCGATTCGGTGCAGTATGTCATCTTCCCGATATTGGGTACAGGTACCGACACGAAGTTGCACTCGAGCGTGGACGTTTGTCCGATGCCGCTGCTGATCAAGCTCAAACCTACGTCAGCATCCGCCATACCGCTCATCGTAGGCGGACTGAACCGCGACTCGAGCGAGATGAAACTGCCGGTAGTAGTACTGGCCGATATGAATATGGCCAACCAGCAAATAACGCTTAAGGTCGATTCGATCATGCCGAATATAGGTATCTCTACGGTCGAACTGCGTACAACCGATGATCCTGATTTCCAAGAGGGATTCCATAAACTGGCCTTGGTTCCTGATCTGGACTACCCGAGAGCATCGTACTACATAAAGGGCAACGATATCACCTTGCAGCCGGCAAGCAGCAACAACTATACGATGAAGCAGGGCTATACCTATACATTTAATATGGAACTGCAGACCCATCTCGGTAAGGACACCTTAGACGGAGGTTGTAAGGTAGGAACTGTGCCGTTTACCATTGCTATCGTTCCGAGTTACCTGCGTTGGGATCCGCAAGACTCGATCAGCGCGCAATGGAACAAGCATGACAACTGGATGGGTATCGACCAGAATAATAACCCGATACACGCCACGGCCCGCTTCGTACCGCTATCCACTACAGCGGTCATCATCCCGGCCATGACCGACGGCAGACCTTATCCGGAACTGCCTGACCTGACCGCCCCTGCTACTTACGACTCCGTTAAGCAGGTCGGCTTCGAATATAATAAATGCGACTACATACGTTTCCTGCCGAACGCTGCGATCGGTCAACAGCAACGCCTTGATTACGGCGAGGCGATTGTCGATATGCCTCTGCCGCAAGAACACTGGGCGTTGCGCTCGGCACCTATTCAAGGTATGATTTCCGGCGACCTCTTTATGGCTAACGCAGACCTCACGGATCAGACACCGCTATGGGAGGTAGGAACCTTCGACTTGAATGGACGTAATACCACTACCGGCAATGCCTCCTTCTGGCTCTCGCTCTATAGTACGAAGTCTATTCACTACGGTAACGACCAGGGTAACGATACTACTGCTGCTACAGCCGAGTGGAGTAAGGTAACCAACGGACTCACGCTCTCCCT
>JAFPLG010000096.1 GCA_017402895.1 Paludibacteraceae bacterium | reverse complement strand
ATGCGGAGAAGTGACGGTGGATTGATACCTTAATTACGTGATTACGTAATAACGTTATTACGAAAAAAATAAAAAACACAATAATATGAAAAACTTGGAACCTAAGGGATTGTGGGAAAGTTTCTACGCCCTGACACAGATTCCGCGTCCCAGCGGAAAGAAAGAGGAGGTAGCTGCCTTCTTGGTGAACTATGGCAAGAGTCTTGGACTGGAGACATTGCAAGATGAGATAGGTAATGTGTTGATTCGCAAACCCGCATCGCCGGGCATGGAGAACCGTCCGGGAATTATCCTGCAGGGCCATATGGACATGGTGCCGCAGAAGAACAGCGACCGCGTGTTTGACTTTGAGAAGGATCCTATTGAGGCTTACGTAGAAGATAACGACGCCTGGGTAACGGCTAACGGTACGACCCTGGGGGCAGATAATGGTATCGGCGTAGCGACAGCCATGGCTATTCTGGCAGATAAGAACGTGGTGCATCCGCCATTGGAGGCATTGTTTACAGTGGACGAGGAAACGGGTATGTATGGTGCGTTTGACCTGAAGGGTGGATGGCTCAAGGGCAAGTATCTGCTCAATCTGGATTCGGAGACGGAAGGTGAGCTGTACGTAGGCTGCGCCGGGGGAGTAGATACGACGGCTACGTTCGAATTCGAACCCGTGGATACCGAAGAAGGCGATATCGCCGTACGCATCGACATAAAGGGCTGCAAGGGTGGTCACTCGGGTTGCGATATCCATCTGCAGCGTGCGAATGCTATCAAGCTTTTGTTCCGCGTGCTCAAGGATGCCGTGACCAATTGCGAGGCACGACTGGCCACCGTAGAGGGCGGTAGTCTGCGCAACGCCATCCCGCGTGAGGCATGCGCCGTGGTAACGATTCCTGCAGAGAACTACGACGACTTGACCGATCTCGTTGCCGGCTATGAGGACTTGTTCCTGAGCGAATACGACGGTGTAGAACCCGATCTGAAGGTGACGGCCAGCGAGGTGGAGTGCCCGAAACAGGAGATGCCGGAAGACGTGCAAGACTTCCTGATCCACGCAATAACGCTTTGTCCGCACGGCGTATATCGCATGTTGCCGGAGATGCCGGGTATCGTAGAAACCAGCAACAACCTGGCTATGATAGCTACGAAGAACAACCAGGTGACCGCTTTTTGTCTGACCCGCTCAAGCGTAGAAAGCCGCAAGGAGGAACTGCAGTCGATTATCCAGTCTGCCTTCTCGCTCGCTGGCGCCAACGTAGAGTTCTCGGGTTCGTACCCGGGATGGAAGCCCAACTTCAAGAGCGAGTTGCTCCAAACGATGAAAGAGGTTTATACAAAGGAGTTTGGTCATGATCCCAAGGTGGTGATCATCCATGCCGGTCTGGAGTGTGGTATCATCGGCCGCAACTATCCTGAGATGCAGATGATATCGTTCGGTCCTACGATCGAGCATCCGCATAGCCCGGACGAGCGTGTGAACATCCAAACGGTTCAGCAGTTCTATCAGTTTGTGCTGGCAGCGCTGAAAGCTTTGTAATCAGCGGGGCACATATAAGAAATAGGGAGTCTGTCTTGACTCCCTATTTCTTTTTTATTTACTCATCACCTGAACGGCTCGTTTGGTAATCTCGTCATCGCGCTCAAAGAGCGGGAAGAAACCCTTGTCTCCCAGCATGTTGCGGGTGATGTATGCATTGAGAAGACGGTTCATCAGCGGTGCTGATTTCTGGATTTGTGCCTCATCGGGTTCAATACCTTTCTTCTTGGCGAATGCCACAAACTCGCGCAGCAGGTTCTGGCTCTGCAGGTATTGCTCTAGCGACTGCCAGTCTTTGTATTGAGCCAACTGCTTGCGGTGCGCATCCGTATATTGGTATGCGAACTGATAGGTATACGCCAGATTGACGCAGCGGTTGTACCACGGCGTATTGAGCGTCGTGTCACGTCCTACAAAGATATCCGGCATGATGCCTCCACCGCCATATACCTTCCTGCCGGAACGGGTATAGTAAGTGGTCGTGTCTTTGTAGTGAATGCTGTCTGCATCAAACATCTCTCCGTGGTCATAACGGTCGTTCATGTCGCGGTAGTAGTCCTCCTGGTCGCCCAGTTCATAGGGCTTCTGAACGCATCGACCGGACGGCATATAATAGCGTGCGACGGTGATACGCACCTGCGAACCGTCGTTGAGGTTGAACGGCTGTTGCACCAGTCCCTTGCCGAACGTCCTTCGTCCGATAACCTTTGCACGGTCGTTGTCCTGCATCGCACCCGTGAATATCTCGCTCGCGGATGCTGAGAACTCGTCTACAAGCACGACTAACGGCACGTCCTGGAAACGTCCCAAACCATTAGCCTTGGCCTCGTAGCGTGGATATTTGCGACCTTCGGCATAGACTATCATGTCGTCCTTCTTGAGGAACTCGTTGGCCATCTTGATGGCTTGATCCATATAGCCGCCCGAGTTCTCGCGTAGGTCCACGATAAACCGGTCTGCTCCTTTCGAGCGTAGGTCGGCCAGGGCTGTCAGAAACTCTCGATAGGTGGTCTCGGCAAACTTGTTGACGCGTACAAATCCGATCTTATGTGTTCCGGCCGGAATGATAAACGTGGCATCCACCGACGTGACAGGTATGTCGCCACGCGTGATGGTATAGTTGAGCAGTTCTTTGGTGCCTGCTCGTTTGATACCCAGTTTCACTTTCGTGCCCTTCGGACCACGTAGGGTGTGCATCACTTTCTCGTTGTTGATCTTCTTGCCTACAAACGAGGAGTCGTTGACCATCACAATCTTATCACCTGCCAGCACGCCCATGCTCTCGCTCGGACCTCCGGCTATGACAGCCACTACCGATACGGTGTCTTGCATGATGCTAAACTGGATACCCACGCCCGAGAACGAACCGGACAACTCCGACTCAGTAATTTCTAGGTCCTCTTTGGGGATATACGACGAGTGCGGGTCGAGTTTCTGGATGATATCGCGCATCACTTCTTCCGTGATACTATCTACGTCCAGATCGTCCACATAACTCTGGGTCATGATCTGGATGAGTTGGTCTATCTTCGACTGGTCTTGCGAATAGATCTGCCCGTTATACACGTAGTAACGCTGTTGCGCATTCGCCTGGTTGTTGAGCGCATGACCTATCAAAAACCCTATCATCAAGCATACGATGGTGACGGTAGGTAAAATGTATTTTTTCATTTGCGATGTACGTTTTTAGGATTGTTGGTCGTTGAGGAACACCACCTCGATGCCGGCCTTCTTTAGTAGGTTCACACCATCTTGCAGACGGTATTCCTCTCCATAGACTACGCGCTTGATGCCGGCCTGGATGATCAGTTTTGAGCATTCCAGACAGGGGCTGGCCGTCACGTAGAGCGTGGCGGCATCCGAGGAGTTGTTCGAGCGAGCTACCTTGGAGATGGCGTTGGCCTCAGCATGGAGCACGTAGGGGTACGACACGTTGTTCTCGTCTTCGCAGACGTTCTCAAAACCCGAAGGCGTTCCGTTGTAGCCGTCGGATATGATCATCTGATTCTTCACGAGCAGTGCGCCTACTTTGCGGCGAACACAATAACTGTTCTCCGACCACGTACGCGCCATGCGCATATATAGGTAGTCGCGGCGGGTTTGCTTATCCATCGTTAGAGCAGATTGTTGATGAGTTGCTCCAGGTTTTGTTCCGGACAAGCACCTACGTGACGGTTAACCAACTCGCCATTCTTGAAGAACAGCATCGTAGGGATACTCATTACGCCATATTCCTCGCAGGCTTCCGGGTTCTCATCTACGTTGAGTTTTCCTACTGCAACACGGCCTTCAAACTTCTCAGCCATCTTGTCAACGATAGGCGACATCATGCGGCAAGGACCGCACCAAGTAGCCCAAAAATCTACAACCATCGGCTTGCCCTCTGCGAGCAGCGATTTCAAGTTTTGATCAGTAATTTCCAGTGTCATAATGCTTTTGTATTTAAATGTTTTATTGTGATTCGTTTTTGTTCGGGACGTTGGAGCAGCAGGTCTACAACCTCGTCTTCCAGATAGGTCTGAATGGCCCGTTTGACGGGACGTGCTCCGTTCTGTGGATCGTAGGCTCGATCGAGCAGTTGGAGTTGTGCATCCTCCGAGAGCACCAACTGATGACCCGTCTTGCGCATCCGTTCGCGCAGCAGACCGACCTCTATATTGATGATGCGTGCGAGCGCGTTGCGCGTGAGCGCACTGAAGAATATGACGTTGTCCAGTCGGTTGACGAACTCTGGTGGGAAAGTCTTCTGCAGTGCTTTCATGAGCGTCTGACGTTGTGCCTTCTCGTCCGGTTCGTCCTGACCGAAACCGATACCGCCTCCGAAATCCTTCAACTGACGCGTACCGACATTGCTGGTCATGATGATGATGGTATTGCGGAAGTCCACCTCATGGCCTTGACGGTCGGTCAGTCGACCTTCGTCCAGCACCTGCAATAGCACGTTGAAGATGTCGGGATGCGCTTTCTCTATCTCGTCGAACAGCACTACCGAGTAGGGCGTGCGTCGAACAGCTTCTGTCAGTTTGCCTCCATCTTCGTGGGCGATATAGCCCGGAGGTGCTCCAACAAGCAGCGATGCGGTATGCTTCTCCGCAAACTCCGACATGTCGAAGCGGATGAGCGCTTCGCGTCGTCCGAACATCTCTTCGGCCAGACATTGTGCCAGGTGGGTCTTGCCTACGCCCGTCGGACCCAGAAAGAAGAACGTACCGATCGGTCTGCGCGGGTCACGCAGCCCGAGACGGCTGCGCTGGATAGCCCGCACCACAGAACGTACGGCCTCATCTTGCCCAACGACGCGTTCCAGCAGCCTGTCGGCCATGGTGCGTAGCCGCTCTTGTTCGCTGCTCTCAACGCGCTGAACGGGCACGCCCGACATCATGCTCACTACGGCTGCTACGTCGCGGTCGGTCACTTCGTATAGCGGAGCATCCTCTGCTTCGCCTAGTGCCTCTTGACGCGCGTGAACACGTGCGCCTACTTCGTCCATCACGTCGATGGCCTTGTCCGGGAAGGCACGGTCCGTCAGGTAACGCTCGCTCATCTCTACGCACTGGCGAAGCACCTCGTCTGAATACACCACGCGGTGATACTGACCGTAGTGCTCGCGCAATTGCTCCAGGATATGTAGCGTCTCGGCTGTGGTCGTGGGCCGAACGGTCACCTTTTGGAAACGACGTTCCAGCGCTCCGTCTTTTTCTATCGACTTGGCATATTCCGCCGTAGTCGTGGCACCGATACACTGTACCTCGCCGCGTGCCAAGGCGGGCTTTAGGATATTCGCCGCATCCAGCGAACCTTGTGCGTTGCCGGCACCGATGATCGTGTGTATCTCGTCAATGAAGAGGATGATCTCATGATGATGCTGTAGTTCCTGGATAACGGATTTCATGCGTTCCTCAAACTGACCGCGATAGGTCGTTCCGGCCACCATCGAGGCGATGTCGAGCGTGATGATGCGTTTGCCCTTGAGAGCTCCGTTCTCGCCCGACTCAATACGTAGCGCCAGTCCCTCTACAATGGCCGACTTGCCCACGCCCGGATCACCAATCAGTATGGGGTTGTTCTTTTTTCTCCGACTCAGTATCTGCACTACGCGCTCGATCTCTACGTCACGTCCTACAACGGGGTCCAGTCGTCCCTCGCGAGCCATGCGGCTCAGGTCATGACCGTATTTGTCCAGCGCTGTCGTCTTGCCGTCTTTTGCGTTTGGACGCGGTCCTCCTACGTAGCTGGCTTCCCGTCCTTGCTCTTGTTCGCCGGCCGGTTTCTGCTCCGTCTGGATGCGGGGCTGCTTGTATAGGTCGCAGATACGTTGGAAGTCGATCTGCCAGATCTGCTCCAGATAACCGGCACAGCGGTTGATCTGTTCGCGCAGTATGCCGAGCAGCAGGTGAACCGAACCGACTGCGTCGGCACGGTACTCGCGGGCGACACCTTCGCTGATTCGCAAGATGCGCTCTGTCTGCGCACTGCGTTTGATGGCTGTGATCGTTGTCTGAGACTCTTTTCGTAGCGCACTGTCCAGTTGTTCCTTGGTGCTCGCTACGTCCAGCCCGGCCTGCAACAACAGGTCGTAGGCCGTGCCTTCGCCCAGACGAAGAATAGCCAGCAGCAAGTGCTCGGGTTGCACTTCCGTGTTCTGTAGCCGCTCCGCTTCATCGCGGGCATAAATCAGTATCTTATTTAGTCGAGTTGTTAATGGCATATGCATTCTTGTCGTTTGTCGTTCGTCTTTTGTCTTTCATCTTTCGACTTTTGTCTATCTGTAGAACTGCCAAACCAGTCCTGCGCGGAAGACGTCCGGATTCATGGCGTAGCCCGGCATGGTGAGGCGGTCGGTGTTATCTTTCATAAATAGGTGGTTCAGGTGTTGGTATTGCGCAAAGAAGCGCAGGCGCAGTCGTCGCACAAAGAGTCCGGCATAGACGCTCAGCACCGGATAGTTACCCACGAGCGTAGTCGTCTGGTTGCAGAACTGCCCGGAAGCTGGGTCGAAGACCGGCGCATGGTAACGCGTGAAATAGCGCAGATCCACGCCAAACTGGGTGTCCAGATTCCGTTTGAACCACGAACCGTGGTAGTACAGGTTATGATATAATATCAGCGCCGGTACGCTCACGATGGCATCGTTGGTGCTATGCTGATATACGACGCGGTTCTCCAGATTGACCCACGGCGTGGTGATATCCACTTGTGCGCGAGCCTGGATGAGTTGGACGTGCCCGTCGTGCTGTACGGGGTGTCCGTCCTGGAAATAGATAGCTTTGCTTAGGTTCTCGAAATCAAACTCCAGTTTCGGCTTCACCCACGTCGTAGGATAGGCAATCTTGGCGCCGGCATGGATGCGATAAGTCTTCGAGAAGTCGTTCTCCCACTGCAGGTGGTTGCTGTAGTAGTGCTGGTGGTAGTACGACGGTGTCTCGTTCTTTACCGTTGCTTCGGCCGATATATACATTGTGTCTTTTCCTACGCGGAAATCAGTATTCAGGTGTCCATGCACGTGGAACTCACCGATCTTGTAGCCTATCACGCATACGTCGCCGTCGAAGCCATACTTCACCCACTTACCCATGTTCTTGTATAGCGCACCGCCCACAAAGGTGTTGTTGGTCCATTTGTAGCGGTAGATCGAGTCCTGCCACAGGCTATCTGTATTGAGCAGCATATGCCGTTGACATTCGTTGTAGGCATATACCGTAGCACCGAATTTCAGTTTCTTGTTAAACGCCTCTTCAAAGGTGACGGCCACCGTATTCTTGATCGTCAGTACGTCCGACGAGTCACGAGTACTGGTCGGGTTCACGTAGCACGTGTCATAAAAGCCCTGTTTGGCTGTATGCTCGATATAGCGTCGGTTGCTATTGTTGGTTTCAAAGGTGTAGTTGAATGTGATCATCGGGATATACTCGGTCTTTACCGTATCGCGACGTTCAATGACTCCATTCACGTCCACTTCTATCGTATCGTGGTATGTCCTGTCATACGTGATGCTGTACGAGTGGTTCATATAGCCGGCCAGGTAGCGATAACCTGCCATGGCATTTAGCCTCACCGGCATGTCCTCCGGTTCCAGCTTGCCTGCCAGTTCACTCACGTCTTTTAGTCCGCCGTTGTCGAAGCACGACAGTCTGTTCCACGTAAAGGCAGCATGTAGTGCATAATGGTTGCCGTTGTAGCTGCCAAAGACGGAACCATTGTATGTCTTACCGGATTGGTTGGCATAGTGACCTACATCGGTCAGGTAGTTCATCTCAAATCCGAGGTTTAGTCGTGGGTTTAGGTTGCCCGAGAAGAGTACACTCAGGTCGTTATCCTCATGATAAGAGGTGAATCCCTTGCGGTAGTGCAAGCGCGAGTAGGGCAGTGTGGTGTTGTAGTAGCGAACGGTCTGCGGCGTGACGGTATACGCATCGTAGAGCATGCCGAACGGGTCGTCCACTCGCTTCGTTCGGTCGAAATAGAGTCGGCTCATCGCGGCCGACACCAACTGTCCGTTGCTCACGTTGCTCAGCGAGTAGTCCGTCAGTGCCTCGCGCATCGGCATGTTCAAAAAAGCGGAATCCACCTTCATCGTGTCGGCCACCGCCATGGGGTTGTTCATCTCCCATGTGCGGATGCGTGAGACAACAGTCGGTCCTTTAGCAGTGGCCACGTGGACCACTGCTATCAGACAGACTAATATCAACCAACTACGTCTCAAAGCGGTTTATTTCTTCTTGGCGAGTTTTTGTTGGAGTTTCTGAATCTCATCCTCCTGGTTGCGGATGGTCTTGAGGAGTTCGTTGAGTTCCTCGTTCTCAATCGTCGTAGGATATTGCTCCTCTACCATCTGCAGGAAGTCGGACAGGATATTCATGTAGTTGATAAATGCATCATAGGCCGACTCATACTGCGTATGACCCTGGTCGATATGATTCATGTAGTGCATGTAGTTGATGTCCTGCAGACGGAGCCATGCCATCTTCAGGTTCTTGTCCTGGCACAGGTGCACACGCTCAGCCACAGCATATAGCTTGTTCAGCGCTTCTTGCTGCAGGTCGTTGCCGTAGAACACCGACAGGTCCTTGGCCTCGCCGGCCCAGGTCAGCGGCGTGGGCGACGAGATGATGTCGCTCGACGGCAGTTTCTTGGCAGCCTCCGACGGGGTGATAAAGCCCATCTCACGCTCCAGCACGAAGTACGGCAGTGCCTTGAGGAAGTCGAAGATACCCGTACCGGCATTCTGCAGGATGCCAAAGGTCTCTGCGCCAACCCAGATATTGATGAGGTCCTCACCCTCCGGCAGGGCCTTCAGCTGGTCTGCATATTTCTCTGCATCAATCGGGAAGTTGCCCCAACCCGGATCCGAGAAGTGGAAACTCAGTTCATCGCAGAGCGGCGTGTTGCGAAGCAGCACTTTCACCTTGCTCGAACCGGCCGACTGATAGACATAGTTCGGCGATTTCCAACTTAGCACATGCTTAGCACCCTCGGTCAGAATGGTCTTCAATCCCAGTTTCTGCAGGTTGTATGCCAACTCGTCGGTATAGAGCAACTCGGTGTTCCATAGAGCGGTCGTCTTCACGCCAAACAACTGCTTGAGCAGTGCCGATTGCAACTCAACCTGCAGCTTATACTCCTGCTCGTTGTATTCGCATGCTATCGAGTAGCTGTACGGCGAAGCCAGGAACTCAACACACTTGGTAGCGGCCAGTTCCTTCAGTATGTCTATCATCTCCGGAGCAAACTGCTCGAACATCTCCAGCGTGCTGCCCGAGATAGCCAGTGCGCAGTGGAATTTGCCCTTCGATAGT
>JAFPLG010000095.1 GCA_017402895.1 Paludibacteraceae bacterium | reverse complement strand
CTTTTCTTCTTTCTGTTTTATAAAATTTGGCAGCACCGTGAAAATGCATACTACGGCAAAGATTATCCAACTGGTAGAATCGATAAATGTGGTCGGTTTCATCAGCATTAGCGCTGCGGAGGCAATCAGTCCGATGACCGCAAATCGAAGCATGCGGAGGGTTTGCTCGAAATAGGGATTCCCCTGAAAACGTTTATTGAGCCAGAAATAGGCCTTGCATATGCTGAGCATGATGATCAGGCTCGGCAGGATAATAGCGGAGGTAGTCAGAACACTGCCCCAGAAACCGCCGATAGTATAGCCGACGTAGGTGGCGCAGTTGATGCCGATAGGGCCGGGGGTGACCTGACTGATAGCCATGATATCTACTATTTCTTCGGGGGTAAGCCATCCGTTCTGCACGACCTCCATTTGGATGAGCGAGAAGATAGCCATTCCGCCTCCGAAACCGAAGAGGCCGATCTTGAAGAAACTGAGGAAAAGTTGGAGGTAGATCATTTGCGCCTCCTTTCTATGATATCCACCACGATGAGTGTGAGGAGGATTGTGGCCAGGATGACCCAAACGGGATTGACATGAAGCAGCCAGATAAGCAGGGCTGCTGCAACAGGAATGAGCAGTGTCCATCCTCCTATTTTAGCGGATTTGGACAACTTATAAAGCGGCGCAGCAATGAGGGCAACGACTGCGGGGCGAATACCCTTGAAGACGGCTTCTACGGCCGGTAGGTCTTTCCAGTCCCGGAAGACCATCGCGATAGCGAGTATGATAAGGAAGGATGGCAGGACGGCACCTAGAACGGCACCAGCGACACCGCGCCATCTGTCGATGCGCCAGCCGATGAAAATAGCAGAGTTGACGGCAATCAGTCCCGGGGCTGCTTGTGCCAGGGCAATCATGTTGAGAAATTCCTGCTCATCAATCCATCCACGGCGATCGACCACTTCACGCTGGATGAGAGGCAACATGGCATATCCTCCACCGAGGGTGAAGGTGCCAATTTTGAGATAAGTATAGAATAGTTGCCAGAACAAAATCTTAAAAATAGTACATTTTTTACCCTTGTGTAATGACTTTTCTAATCATTATTTACCCATTACTTAATCATTACTTAATCCTTATTCTCTCAGGACAAGGGTACATCTTAAAAATAGTACATTTTTATTTATCGGCCAATTGCTGCTTAACGAACTTAGCCAACATGTTGATAGCAGCGTTGTTGTGGCCTCCTTGCGGCACGATCACATCGGCATAGCGCTTGCAAGGCTCGATGAATTGTTCGTGCATCGGTTTGAGCACACGTTGGTAGCGCTCGATAACCTGCTCGGCAGTACGTCCGCGCTCTACGACGTCGCGACGCATAACGCGAATGAGACGGTCGTCGGCATCGGCATCTACGAATATCTTAAGGTCCATCTGCTGGCGCATCTTAGGTTCGCGCAGCGCCATGATACCCTCGACAACGATCACCTCCTTGGGCTCGATGTGGATGGTCTCTTCGGAACGGGTACAGGTGATATACGAGTAGATGGGTTGTTCGATAGGCTTGCCTTCTTTGAGCATAGCGATATGCTTGCTCAGTAGGCTCCAGTCGAATGCGTCCGGGTGGTCGAAGTTGATATTCTGACGTTCCTCGACAGGCACATCGCTGCTGTCTTTGTAATACGAATCTTGTGGGATAACTACTACTTCGCCTTTCGGCAGACGCTCGATGAGCTTTTTGACAACCGTTGTTTTACCCGAGCCGGTTCCACCCGCAATACCGATAATAAACATAGAGATGATTTTTTTTCGTTATGCCGGTCATACAGACCGGTTCGGACGACAAAGGTACAATATTTTTTGCATATATGCAAATTTTAGTGCAGAAAAAAGCAGCGAAATAGAAAAGTAGGTGAAAAAAGGCTATTTTTAGCAAAATTGGCATACACTATTGTGTATGTAATTTTTTTTTCGTACCTTTGCAGACTGATTCTATCGTACCGATAAATATATAAAGCAAAATCATAATTATGAAAGGTATTATTTTGGCGGGCGGAAGTGCGACGCGTCTTTACCCGCTGAGCAAGGCTATCAGTAAGCAAATCATGCCGGTGTATGACAAGCCGATGATTTATTATCCGTTGTCAACACTGATGTTGGCCGGCATTCGCGAGGTGCTGATTATCAGTACGCCACGCGATCTGCCGATGTTTCGCGAATTGCTGGGCGACGGCAGCCAACTGGGTATGCGCTTGGAGTACAAAGTGCAGGAAGTGCCGAACGGCCTGGCGCAAGCTTTCGTGCTGGGTAAGGAGTTTTTGGCAGGCGAACCGGGTTGCTTGATACTGGGCGATAATATGTTCTACGGTCAGCATTTCCGCAGAATGCTGCTGGATGCTGTAGAGGATGTGCAGCATGGCGGAGCATGCGTGTTTGGCTATGAGGTGGCTGATCCGCGTGCATACGGTGTGGTGGAGTTTGACAAGGAAGGTCATGTTCTCTCGATAGAGGAGAAACCTGCGCAACCGAAGAGCAACTATGCTGTGCCGGGATTGTATTTCTATGACAGTACCGTTTGCGAGAAGGCTGCGGTGCTCCAACCGAGTAAACGTGGCGAATATGAGATCACGGACCTGAACCGGATGTATCTGGAAGAGGGTACGCTCCGGGTGAAACTCTTCAGCCGCGGATTTGCATGGCTGGATACGGGTAACTGTGACAGCTTGTTGGAAGCCGGTAATTTTATCGCTACGATTCAGAATCGTCAGGGTTTCTACGTGAGTTGTATCGAGGAGATCGCTTGGCGTAATGGCTGGATTGATAATAAACTGCTGCTGGAACTCGGTCAGCAGATGAAGACCAAGTACGGTCAGTATCTGGTACAATTGGCTACGAAGGAAAATCGCGAACTCTTTATATAGATGAGACGTCTGCTTGCACTTATATTGCTTGTGGTGTCACTGGCGGTGCATGCCGGTGAACAGTACATGATCCATCATTATTCTATCGAGGATGGTCTGAGCCAGAACAACGTGATGGATATCCTGCAGGATCGGCAGGGCTATATGTGGTTTGGTACGTGGAATGGATTGAACCGCTTTGACGGTTATGAATTCCAGGTGTACAAAGCCATGCGCGACGGTCAGGAAGCACGCGTGAACAACCGCGTGGAGTTGATCTACGAAGACGAACGGGAGCAGCTGTGGTGGAAGACGTATGACGACCACTATTACATGCTGGATCGTAGTCGTAGCCAGATGGAGAGCAAGACCAAGGATCAGTTGCCAAAGGGCATGCAGGGCAAGCTGGCTCAGAAGAATGAGGTGATGCGTGTGGACCGTCATGGTATCTCGTGGCAAGTGGATGACCAACCCGGTATCATGCGCTGCAAGAACGGCGAATGGAAGCGGTTGACTGTGGAGGTGGATAAACGCTTTGTGGGGCAACAGCGTGAGTACTTCCTGATGTTGGAAGATAGTCTGGGGCGCACATGGGTGAACCCAAATGGCGGAGGATGGTCGTACTATGACGCGGATCAAGACCGATTGGTTTCCCCCTTTGCGGAACTGAGCAACGTGATCCATGCGGCGTATATTGACCGGGACGGACAGATGTGGTTGTCTACGTTCAACGGCGGCGTAGAGTGTATCAATATGGATGTTCGTCCGTATAAACTATATGACGTTCGTAAGAGTCCGTCGGATGCCGGTGAGGTGCGTGCTTTCGTGCAACTTAAGAACGGAGAAGTCCGGACCTTTGTCAAGGCCCAGGAGATGGCCTATTGTGCCCTGGATTCCCGTTATGGATTGCTATGCGGATATAAGGGCAAGGGGCTGGTTAATCTCAGTACGGGAGCGAGCATCAAAACCAGCAACCGTGATATATACGACATTGTGGAAGGAGAAGATGGCACGCTGTATGTCGGCACGTATGGAAGTGGTGTGAATATCATCAAGTATGATTCGGCGAAAGGACAGTTTGGTGACCCGCGTATTGTGGGCAATAAGCTGAAGGTGCGTGATCTACTGCTTCAAGACAGTGTGCTGTGGTGTGGAACGACGACGGGCTTGGCGCGTGTTGATCTGCGGGACTATAGTATTCGTATGGTCGAGGGGCATGATGTGCGAGCCTTGTGTTTGTCGCATGGAAAACTATGGTTAGGAACCTTTGGCGGCGGATTATCGATGCTTGATCCAGAGGATCCGGAACTAAAGATAAAGCACATCAATACATATAGTGACATTGTATTGAGTCTGGTGAGTGTGGGGGATGGCTTGTGGTTTACCTCGGAGAGAGACATACGTCAATACTCAGTGACGAATCAAAGTCTTCATTACTATGATGCGCTTAGCACGGAGCGTGGAACTTATTTCACGGAAGCAGAGCCTCTGTTGACGGATGACGGGTTGATTTATTTCGGCTATTCACGTGGTTACTGTGTGCTGGACACCAAGCAGGTATCATTTAACAAGAAGATACCTCCCGTTCGTATCACGCATTGTATCTCGGCCGGCATGGAGCAAAAGGGAGATACGATTTATCTGGACAATAGAGCGGACCTGACGATAGAGTATGCGGCGCTGGATTATATCAATGCGCAAAACATCCTGTATGTCTATCGCATGGACGGCGTGGATAAGGATTGGCAGCCGGCCACCCATCAGCGTCGAACTACGTTCTCGAATCTCAAGTACGGAGAGTATGCCTTCCATGTCTATTCGCAAAATCATGAGGGAGGTGTTTCGCCCAACGGTACGACATTGTATATCATTGTACGAAAACCATTATGGCTGAGTTGGTGGGCGATACTGCTATATATACTGGCATTTTTTGGTGTCGTGGGACTGACGATATATATCATGTCGTCTTACCAGCAGCTGCGTCAGAAGGTGCAGATTGAGCAGCAGGTGACGGATATCAAGCTCCGCTTCTTTACCAATATCAGTCATGAATTACGTACACCGCTTACGCTAATCAGCGGACCGGTGGATAATATTCTGACCACCGAGCGTATCTCGCCCAGTGTGCGCAGTCAACTGGAGATCGTTCGCTCGAATAGCCAGCGTATGCTTCGCATGGTGAACCAACTCTTGGATTTCCGCAAGATACAGAACAAGAAGATGCGTCTGAAGGTGCAGAAGACCCTGTTGGCGGATCTGGTAGCGGAGACCTGTAAGAACTTCCAAAAAGAGGCGGCTGACAAGCATATCAACTTCCTGCAAACCTACACGGCAATTGATTCGACGGCATGGGTGGATCGTAGCCGAATTGATACGATTGTATATAACCTATTGAGCAATGCGTTTAAGTTTACTGCAGCCGGCAAGACGATAGAGGTGTCGGTGGCTGAAAAGCCAGGTTATCTGCTGCTCATCGTACGTGATGAGGGTATCGGTATCCCGATGGAGAAACGCAGTTACCTGTTCGAGCGGTTCTCTTCGAATAACGAGTTGAACACCGGTAATATGGGCGGAACGGGTATCGGTTTGAATCTGGTGAAAGAACTGGTAGATTTGCATCACGGTCATATAGAGGTGGAGAGTGAAGTGGGCAAGGGAACGACCTTTACGGTCATGCTGCATACCGGCAACGAGCATTATGACGACGATGTGGAGATTATCGTGGACGATACGACTATTGCTCAGACGACTACAGAAAAGCAGGCACATCCTCTGGAGATTACGTCGAACAAGAAAAATCTGCGCAAGATATTGGTTGTGGACGACAATGAGGATATGCGTAATTTCTTGAGCGGTATTCTCAGCAATGACTATGCTGTCAGCACGGCAGATAACGGTATCCAGGCATGGTCGCAGATTTGTCAGGAAGCGCCGGACCTGATCATCACCGACCTGATGATGCCGAAGATGGATGGATTGGAATTGACCCAACGCGTCAAGGAGTCGAGTGACACGAACTATATCCCATTGATTCTGCTCACGGCCAAGTCGGCCATTGAGAGCCGGCTTCAGGCAATGGAGTATGGTGCAGATGACTACGTGACGAAGCCCTTTGAACCGGAATACTTGCGGGCTCGAGTGCAAAATATTATCTCCCAGCGAGAGCAATTGGAGGCGCGTTATCGCGAACGTCTGCTTCGACTGGAGCCGCAGGAGAACGATGAACAACTGTCGGGTGATACGTTCCTGGCCAAACTGCTCAATATCATGGATCGGGAGATGGATAACAACGAACTGACCGTTGAACAGTTGGTGGAAGATATGAATATGGGTAGAACCGTGTTCTTCAATAAACTAAAAGGAATGACGGGTCTCAGTCCTGTAGAGTTTATCCGCGAGATACGTATCAAACGTGCTGCTCAATTGCTGGAGTCAGGCGAATACAACATCACTGAGGTCACCTATATGGTGGGCATGAATGACTCGCGTTATTTCTCCAAGTGCTTCAAGAATACATACGGTATGACACCGTCGGAATATAAACGCTCAAGACGAATTGAGGAATGAGACGATTAGGACTATATATAGTATGTCTTTTGGCTCTGGTGTCCTGCGGAACGGATCCGGGGCCGCAACGTCCAGCCAATCGGGAGGGTGCAACACAGCGTGATTCGGATCTAATGGCCATGCTAGAGGTTAACCAGCGCATGGCCTCGGAAGCCGACCGCGAGGTGATAAGTTATGTTCAGGCAGATACGGTTCATCGCTATGCACAATGCCATTTAGGAGCCTGGGTGACTCATGTCACTCGTCTCCCGGAGAGCGAGCCTCCTAAGATGGGTGAGGTGGTCCAGGTGAAGATGCTTATCAAGACACTGAGCGGAGAGTTGCTGTGTGATGTGGAGGGCGAATATACGCTAGGCAAGGGAGAATTACCACTCGGAATAGAATATGCTATACGCGAACTCAATCGCGGCGAGGAGGGAATCATACTGGCTCCATGGCATGCCGCTTTTGGCGTGGATGGAGAGGATAATATAGGTCCCTATACGAATGTACGAATTGAAATAACAATACAATAATGAAGAAGATATTTTTCGTTTTATCTGCCCTGGCATGCTTGGTTTTGGCGGGGTGCAACCAGAACAGTTATTCTTCTCAACGCAATGCAGAGGATAAGCTGATTGAGAACTTTATTGCACGGCAGCATATCAACGTGCTCACGGAAGAACCGGCCGATGACTATCAGTGGGCAGAGAATGACTACCTGCTTGTGCCGGGTTATGACGACCTGTATTTTCATCTGCGCAACCGTGGTGATTCGCTCTACATCGAGGATGGTGACACCACCCGCATCGATCCTATCGAAGCGCTGGAGACCGTCGTGATGCGCTATAAGAAGTTTGCGCTCACCGAGAATGCCGATACGCTTAGTTATTGGTCGACATTGGATCAGGCCTATCCATTTGAGTTCCAGTACGGAAACACCACGGATTGTGAGGCTAAGGGTTGGCATGTGGCAGTCAAGTATATGAAGTATACGGATGCGGAGTGCCAAATTATATGCCCCAGTAAGTTGGGCTTCTCTACCGATCAGAACTCGGTGACTCCCTACTGTTATATCATGAAAATGAAAATCAAACGATAATATGAGTCTTGTAAAGAGTATTTCCGGTATCCGCGGAACGATAGGCGGGACGGTAGGGGAGGGCTTGAATCCCGTAGATATAGTTCGTTTCACGGCGGCGTATGCCACCCAGCGTCGTGCGGCATTGCCAGATAATCGAAAGATCGTAGTGGGACGTGATGCCCGACTGAGTGGCGAGATGGTAGATAGTATCGTATGCGGTACGCTACTGGGTATGGGCTACGACGTGGTCAATATCGGTCTGGCTACAACTCCGACAACCGAACTGGCGGTGGTGCATGAACAAGCTGCCGGTGGTATTATCTTGACGGCCAGTCATAATCCAAAGCAATGGAATGCACTCAAGTTGCTCAACGAGCATGGCGAGTTTTTGAATGATGCCGAAGGCAAAGGTGTGCTTAGTATTGCGGAGCAGGAAGATTTCTGCTTTGCTGAAGTGGATGATTTGGGGCATCTGACGCACAAGGATTACCTGCCGCAACACGTAGAAGATGTCTTGGCCCTCAAGTTGGTGGACAAGGAGGCTATCGAGAAGCGGAACTTTACGGTGGCTATCGATTGCGTCAACTCGGTAGGCGGACTGGCTATTCCTGCTATACTGCGTGCGCTGGGCGTAAAGAATATCATTGAACTGAACTGCACGCCTGACGGTCATTTCCCGCATAATCCAGAACCTCTTCCGCAACACTTGACGGAGATAAGTGATTTGCTCCGCACGGGTAAGGCTGATGTGGGTTTCGTCGTAGATCCCGACGTGGATAGACTGGCTATCATCTGCGAGAACGGCGATATGTTTGGAGAGGAATATACCTTAGTAAGCGTGGCCGACTATGTACTGACCCATACGCCCGGCAATACAGTGAGCAATATGTCTTCTACGCGTGCGTTGAGTGACGTCACCCGTCAGCATGGTGGGGCATATAGCGCCAGTGCTGTGGGAGAAGTGAATGTGGTGGCTGAGATGAAGCGTACCGGTGCAGTCATCGGAGGTGAAGGAAATGGTGGTGTGATTTATCCCGAGTGCCACTACGGTCGCGACGCCCTCGTAGGTATTGCACTCTTCTTGAGTCACTTGGCTCATAAGGATATGAAGGTTAGTGAACTGCGCAGGACCTATCCTGCGTATTGCATTAGCAAGAATCGTATAGATCTCACCCCGGACACGGACGTGGATGCTATCCTGGCCCGCGTGAAGGAATTGTATAAGAATGAGCGTGTGAATGATAAGGATGGCGTGAAGATTGATTTTGCCGATGGATGGGTTCATTTGCGCAAGTCGAACACCGAGCCCATCATACGTGTCTATTCGGAAGCGGCAACGATGGATGAGGCCAATAGCCTGGCTCAGAAAGTAATAGACGTAGTCAATAGCTGATGCGAATACTCATAACAAACGACGACGGTTGGGGTACTCCGGGTATCCGTATGCTAGCCGAGGAGATGAGCCGGCTGGGTGAGGTGACGGTCATCGCGCCTGATTCCCCGCGTAGCGGACATGCCGCCTGTATTACAGTGGGCAAACCGCTCTATCTCTCTGAGCAGGATTGTGACATTCAGGGTGTCCGGGTGTATACGACAAACGGGACGCCGGCTGACTGTGTCAAACTGGGGCTTGAGGTGGTGATGGCCGACGCACGTCCCGATTTGCTGGTGAGCGGCATCAACCATGGCAATAACTGCTCCATTAACATCATGTATTCCGGTACGATGGGGGCTTGTTTTGTAGGGGCTGAACATGGTGTCCCGGCTATCGGTTTCTCGATCGATAGTCACGCGATGGATGTGGACCTGAGCCATATGCGTCCGTACCTGCTTCAGCTGACCGAACATCTGCTCTCCGAGGGCTTCCGTCCGCGGATGTGCTATAATATCAATGCTCCCGTAGGCGAGATAGCCGGCGTGCGATGGACGCGTCAGTGCCGCGGTCATTGGACCAAGGAGATGCTTCCGAAGGCAGATGCTGAAGGACGTACGTGCTACGAATTGGGAGGTGAATTTGTGAATGAAGAACCCGAGGCAGAAGATACGGATATTCGTGCCTTAGCCGATGGTTGCCTGAGTGTGCAACCCGTCACGATAGATATGACCGACTATGCAGCGCTTTGATAAATACTGGATAGGCATCCTGATAGGGCTTCTGTTGCCGGCAGCCTTCGGGTTGATTTATGTGGATGTAATGGGGCTATGGGTGCCGCTTCGTCAACTCAGTTTTGCGGCTGGGGGTATTATGAGCAAACTGCTTTTTGTCAGTGTCTTTCCTGACTTGGCGCTTATCTTCTTGTTTTATACCACGGAGAGTTGGAAACTTAGCAAAGGCGTACTGGCCGGTGCATTGCCGTATATACTGGCTTCTTTTATTGTGGCAATGTAAGAGCGGCGATGCGCCGTGCGGCTGTTTCGGCGGCAGGCTGCGTGCTTAGCAAACGACGGATATGCTCGTAGGATGCGAGCATATTTTTTTTGTATATTTCGTCGTTGAGGAGACGTTGCAGTTCCCGGTCAATCTTGTCGGCGGTGAAATCGTTAGCCACCAGTTCACGTATGGTCTCTTGGCCGGATAGGATGTTCACCAGTGTGAAAAAACGAATTTGGAATATCAAGGGTTGTGCCCAACGAATCCATCCCAGCAGACGCGCTGCGGCTAAGTGATAGACGGCCACTTGAGGACAATCGAGCAAAGCCGTCTCAAGCGTAGCTGTGCCGGAGTTGACAATGGCAGCACGGGCATTGGATACAACCTCGTAGGTATCGCGACGGAGTGTTTCTCCCGGCCGGAGATAGGGTGCGTAGAAGGTGTCTTCTATTCCGGGAGCGGCTGTAACGATAATTTGATAATCGTTGTGGCGTCGCGCTGCTTCCAGCATGGTAGGCAGGCAATTGCTGATTTCGCTTGGCCTACTGCCGGGCAGGAGGGCGATATAATTTGTATTGTTTAGTTTTTCATTTTTAATTCCCCTAACCTGCTCCGCAGTAGGATTACCAACATAGGTGCAGGTGTACCCGTACTTGGCATAGAAATCGGGTTCGAAGGGGAAGATGCCGAGAATCAGGTCGCATAGTTGTGCGATGCGGTGTATGCGAAACCGCTTCCAGGCCCATACTTTAGGCGGAATGTAGTAGATGATTTTGGTTTCCGGCAGATGGCGATGACAAAAAGCGGCCATCTTGAGGTTGAACGTAGGGTAGTCGATGAGAATCAGTGCATCGGGGCGTTCCCGGAGCAACGTCTCTTTGGCTATGCGGAAATTCTCGCGAACGCGATTGAGGTTCTTAAGAACAGCCACGATGCCCATAAAGGCCATCTCTCGATAGTGGCGAAAGAGTCGGCACCCGGCGACGGCCATTTGGTCGCCGCCGAGGCCGCTAAACTGCGCTTCGGAGTCAAGACGATGTAGCTGTGTAATAAGCTCAGCTGCATGTCTGTCTCCTGACGCTTCTCCCGCTATGAGAAAGTATTTAGCCATTCGTGTTTACTCGGCCGGGAACATCACCACTTCCAGAATATTGCCGGACTCGACGAGTTTCTTAAGTGTCTCTTGCACGGTTTCGGACGTGATGCCCTCTACGGTTTCACGGTACTTGTTTACCAAGTCCTGATCGTACATGTAGAGCAAATAGAGTGCTTGCCGCCAGTAGGTGTTTTTCTCCAGATTCTCCTGGAAGTCTTTGAGCATTGACTCTTTCTCTTTCTGCAGGTCGGTCTCCAGCGGTCCGTTGTCCATAATGGTTTTGACCTCCTCATGGATAATTTCCATCAGTCGTTCCTGTTTCTGCGGGTCGGTGTCGAACTGCATAATCAGTCGGGCTGTCGGTACGGGCAGAATACCCAGATAGCCATATGTGCTCACGCCGTAGGATCCGCCTTCGCGCTCACGGATGGATTCGAGATAACGTGTGCTAAGGATACGTCCGATAATATCAATATTCACGTCATTCTCCATTGTATAAGGAATGTCGTACGAGGTGTACTGAATGCGGTTGGTAGCGGTAGTGGTCTCCATCTTGCGGGAGAAATAGTTCTTGTAATAACCAGCCGGAACACGCTCATTGTTGTCGATCGATGTCTCGCGACATTTTTTAGTTTTTAGTCCACCGAGCCATTTGCAAATCAGTGCCTTTGTAGCCTCGTCTTCCGGGTCGATGTTTCCAACGAACACAAACGTGAAGTCGGCCGGATTAGCAAAGCGTTGGCGATAGATCTTGAGCGCATTCTTCATCGAGACTTGTTTGAGCAGATTGGTGTCGCCAATGAGGGTACGTGGTGAGTGGTTGCTCGTAGTTAGAGCCACCGAGTCGGCGAATATCGTCTTGGGGTTCTTGTCGCGGTTGACGAGCGAGTTGTAGAGGATGCCCATTAGCGTCTCGTAGGCTTTCTTGTCCTCACGCGGTGAGGTGAAATAGAGGTAGTTGAGTTGCAGCATCGTCTCCAGATCCTTGATCGAAGATGAACCTGTGATTTGCTCTGTGTTCTCGTTGATATTCGGGCTCACGCTGACGGTTTTGCCGGTTAGCGCTTTCTCCAGTTGGGTCATCGAGAACTTTCCGAGGCCCATATATTCGATAATGGCCGTCGCCAAAGCGGCTGATGGCAGGTCTTGGGTCTTGACCACAGACATTCCACCGCGTGAGAAGCCACGCATAAGGATCTCGTCCGACTTGAAGGTCGTGGGTTTGAAGACCACTTTGATGCCGTTCTTTAGCGTCCATTCTGTTGTGCCCAGTTGTGCATCTTTTTTCTCGGCAACGATTTTGCCTTGTTTCGGCGCTTTCTTTACCAGTACGGTGTCGATTTGTTCTGCCTTAGGTGCTTCGATTGCCAACAGCTGCATGCCGTCCAATGCATGCAAGATGCTTTCTTCGTTCGGGATATTCACACCTTTCTTCTCCGGGCCGGAAATGGCAACTGTCGGGTTCTTATGGATAAAGCTGGCAGCAAATTGATTCACCGTATTGAGGTCGATCATCGGCATTATGGCTTTCATGGTGTTGAACTCCCATTCCAGTCCGGGCATCACTTCACCATCTTCAAAATGGCGGATGCACTCGCGGGCAATGCTGATGTTCTGACGGTTGTTGCGCTCGTTGTACGACTTCTCGATACTATTCAGTCGCTCGGTTTTTACGCGCTCCAGTTCGCTCTCGGTGAATCCGTATCGACGCATCTTCTCCAATTGGAAAAGCAGGTCGTTGAAGGCATCGGCCTCGTGTCCTTCTTTCGGCAGTACGATACCGTAGAAGGCGTCACGTTGCTTCACGCACTCGCCGTAGTAGCTGCCACCTGCGGTGAACGAGCAGTTCGGGTCCAGTGCCAGTTCCGAGAAGCGGTTATCGAGCATGTCGCATACCATGCCGCGAATTAGGTTGATAGCGTATTCCTGGGCGGTACCCTGGACGGCTTCCGGCAGTTGGTCGGCTTTATACTGCAGCGTCACGCGACTGCTCTCCGCCTCCGGATCGGTGACGATGGCGATGAGCGGCTTTGTATTGTTCTCTACACTGTAGATCGGGCGCTCGCCGCGGTTCGTACGTGCCGGTACGTTGGCCCATAGTTTCTTGAGTTTGGCTTCCATCTCGTCTACGTCGATGTCGCCAACGATAATGATAGCCTGGTTGTCCGGACCGTACCACTTGTGGTAGTAGTCGCGCAGGGCTTGATATGCGAAGTTGTTGATAACAGCAGTGTCGCCAATCACATCGCGTATGGCGTACTGCGATCCCGGATACATCTTGGCCTGCATCTCTTTCCAGATGCGACGGCTGGCTGTACGACCGGTACGCCATTCCTCGCGTATTACGCCGCGCTCTGCATCAATTTCTTCGGGTAGTAGCGACAATCCGCAGGCCCAATCGTGCATCACGAGCAGTGCGGAGTCGATGATTCCCTCTCGGTAGGTCGGCACGTCCGATAGCCGATATACCGTCTCGTCCAGCGAGGTGTAGGCGTTGATATTACCTCCAAAGTTTACACCTACCGACTCAAAGTAATTGATGATTCCCTTTCCGGGGAAGTGCTCTGTTCCGTTAAAAGCCATGTGCTCCAGGAAGTGGGCTAAACCGTTCTGATGGTCTTCTTCCAGGATGGCACCCACGGCTTGTGCGATATGGAAATCGCAGCGTTGCTTGGGTTGCTCGTTGTGGCAGATATAATACGTCAGTCCGTTCTCCAGATGACCGTAACGCACATTCGGATCAACGGGCAGTTTCTCAGGCGCTTCTTGCGCCCATACCATCATAGCTGCGCATAGCAGCATCAGGCTAAACAGTTTTCGTTTCATTATCGTTCTTTTTTGGGTTTTTGGTCTTCTTGACGGGTTTCTCGCCCTCGGCGCTCTCCGTTTTCTTCTTGCGGGGTGCGCGTTTGGGTTTTGCTTGTTCGGCAGCCTTAGCCAGTTCTTCGTTGGCTTCAAGTAGTTCATCGCCGCGACTCTTCCAAGGACGCGGACCGAGTATCGCTTTTACGTCTTCGGCGGTGATCACCTCTTTCTCTATCAGCAGTTCGGCGATGCGGTGATGTCCCTCGGCATTATCCTTGAGAATCTTCTTGGCACGAGCCATCTGGTCGGCAATGATTTTCTGCGTTTCTTTGTCAATCAGGTCGGCTGTTTGTTCGGAATAAGGTTTGGTGATTCCGTAGTCGTAGCGGCCTGTCGAGTCGTAGAAGCTGACGTCTTTGAGCTTGTCGCTCATGCCGTAGTAGGCAACCATAGCGTACGCTTGTTTTGTAGCGCGCTCCAGGTCGTTGAGTGCGCCTGTCGAAGTCTGCTCCAGGAACAGTTGTTCGGCGGCACGTCCTCCGAGGAGCGAACATAGTTCGTCCTGGATATGATCCATCTGGGTCAACTGTCTCTCTTCCGGCAGGTACCAGGCGGCGCCCAGCGCCATGCCACGCGGAACGATAGTTACTTTTACCAGCGGATTGGCCCAACGCAGCAGCCAACTGATTGTGGCATGACCGGCTTCGTGGTAGGCGATCGAACGTTTCTCATCGTCGGTCATGATCTTGGTCTTGCGCTCCAGTCCGCCGATGATACGGTCTACGGCATCCATAAAGTCCTGTTTGCCCACGGTGGAATGCCCGTTGCGGGCAGCGATCAGAGCGGCCTCGTTGCAGACGTTAGCTATGTCGGCTCCGGAGAAACCGGGCGTCTGCTTCGAGAGGAAGTCGATATCCAGATTCTTGTCCAGTTTGAGCGGACGCAGATGCACTTGGAATATCTCTTTGCGTTCCTGCAGGTCGGGCAGTTCGACGTGTATCTGGCGATCGAAGCGTCCGGCACGCAGCAGGGCGGGATCCAGTATCTCGGCGCGGTTGGTAGCGGCCAGGATGATGACACCCGAATTCGAACCGAAACCGTCCATCTCGGTCAGGAGCTGGTTGAGTGTGGACTCGCGCTCGTCGTTACCACCGGTCATGGCTCCCTTGCCACGCGCACGTCCTACGGCGTCGATCTCGTCGATGAAGATAATAGCCGGTGCTTTCTCTTTGGCCTGACGGAACAGGTCGCGCACACGGCTTGCGCCTACGCCCACGAACATCTCTACAAAGTCGCTACCCGACATCGAGAAGAACGGCACGTCGGCTTCGCCGGCAACAGCCTTGGCCAGCAATGTCTTACCGGTTCCCGGAGGGCCTACGAGCAACGCACCTTTCGGAATCTTGGCGCCTATCTCGGTATATTTCTTCGGATTCTTGAGGAAGGACACGATTTCTTCCACTTCCTGCTTTGCACCGGCCAGTCCGGCCACGTCCTTGAACGTCACTTTGTCCTTTTTGTCCTTGTCAAACAGCTGTGCTTTGGCGCGTCCTACACCGAAGATGCCGCCGGCCGCACCCGACATGCCGCGACTCATATAGACGAAGAAGAGTATCAGCAGCACGAACGGCAGCACATTCACGAGAATCAGCGTCCAGTAGTTGCGACTCTCTTTGTAGGTGACGTCCACCGGCGCTTGTTTCTGTTTCTCGCGTTTGGCATTCACCTCGGCCATGTATTTCGAGAACTCTTCTACGCTCGGTATCTGGCTGCTTATCTCGCCGCTGGCTTTCTCGCCCGAGGCCTGATTACCGAATACGAGCACATAGCTCTTGCCATGCACTTGAGCCTTGACTTTGTTGTCATCGTAAGCTTCTACCGACTTGATGGCATCCTTCTCGATATAGGTCTGCAGTTGGGTATAGCTCAGTTTCTTCTGACTGGTAGTTCCGCTATCGTCGTGGAACATATACCATCCCAGCAACACGAATGCTGTGATGTAGAGAGCCGTGCTGATAAATCGCCGCCAGTCCGGCTTTTGCGGTTTCTCCCCGTTGTTCTGGGGCAGGTTTATATTTTTTCTTGCCATAAATTCGTCTTTTGTCTTTCTGTTTTGAGCAAAGTGGTCTTTCGACTATTCATCCGCTATCTCACTGATTTTTCCGTCTTCCCAGAGGTGCTCTATGTCGTAATAGGCACGGGGCTCACGCTGCATGATATGTACAAATATGGTGCCGTAGTCCATGGCAATCCATTCGGCGTTCTCTTGTCCGGAAACGGATAGCGGGTGTACGTGGGTTTGGGTGCGAACATAATCATCCACTTCGTCGGCAATGGCTGCCACCTGGGTGTTGCTGGTTCCTTCTGCAATAATCATCATTTCTGTCGGCGCCTCTTTGATCTTGCGCAGATCAATGCTTACGATGCGTTGTCCTTTGCGGTTGCGGATACCCTCAATGATGGTCTCCGCGAGTTTTTTGGTTGATATCTCTTTCATAATTAAACTAAAATTTCGACTCTTTTGGACCTAACAGTCCAAATTACGGTGCAAAGGTACAACTTTTTTTGCATATTCGCAAATAAAAACGGCATGCAAAATGTATATTATAT
>JAFPLG010000094.1 GCA_017402895.1 Paludibacteraceae bacterium | reverse complement strand
AATAAATAATTAATTTCAATACGTTAAAAAAATGAATGATATTTACATAGAATTACCATCAAAAGAAATATTTGATAAAATGAAAATTAATGTTCACAATATTTTTCCTATCTCATTAAAAACATCAATAAATAGTAATTATCTTAATTCAAGAAAAGAAATATTCAATACTCTGAATACAATAAATAGAGCATTTCGCTTTAAATCCCGCACATTTTTTTTATCTGTATATTATTTAGATATAATTCATTTATCTAAAAAAGTCTTAGATAAAAACGTCAATTTGCTGGGACTGGCATGTCTAGTAATAGCTACTAAAGCCTGTGAGAATGATCCAGAGGTGCCCCTTCTGAAATATTTTTTAGACCGTCGTGGTGATCTACTCGCCGGAGGTGGAGGCTAAGATGGCGCAAGCCAGCGCTGCTCGCCGTGCCGCCAATGCTATCAACAAGAAAGCGCAACACGGAGCCCGTTCGCAACAGATAGAGGGCGCCTACGAACTGTACCAGAAGGCTCAGGTGGCTGAGGAGATTTACCGCAAGAGTTACGAGCGCGTACAGGGACTGTTTGAGAAAGGCGTGGTGAGCGAGCAGAAACGTGACGAGGTGGAGGCCCAGTACCAGGCCGCTGCCGCTACGACCCGTGCCGCCAAGAGTCAGTACGACATGGCTGTGGCCGGTGCGCGTGCCGAAGATAAAGAGGCCGCCGCTGCGCAGGTAGCCCGCGTGGATGGTATCATCGAAGAGATCAACCTGGCCCGCGACGAACGCTACCTGACCTCACCCGTAGATGGCGAGGTGGCCGAACGCTTCCCTAAGACCGGCGAACTGGTGGGGCAGGGTAGTCCGATCATGTCGATTGTGGATCTGAAGGATATGTGGTTCACCTTCGCTGTGCGTGAAGACATGCTCCGCGACATCACAGTGGGCAAGATGCTGAAAGTGCGTGTCCCGGCCTTGGGTGACGAGCTATACGACGTCAAGGTGACGCATATACGCGCGATGGGAACCTATGCCACGTGGCGTAGTACCCAGCAGAACGGCGGCTACGATGTGCGCACGTTCGACGTGAAAGCCAAACCCGTGAAACCTATCCAAAACCTCCGCCCGGGAATGACGGCGATTTTAGTCGAAAGTCGAAAGTAGAAAGTCGAAAGTAGAAAGTCGAAAGTCGAAAGTAGAAAGTCGAAAGAATTGAAAGTTTTTCGGAACATAGGACGGGTGATGAAGCGGGAGATGCGACGCATGATGATGCGTCCGTTGTACCTGTTTGCCTCGGTGGGTGTGATGGTGCTCTGTACGGTGTTCTTTCTGAGCATCATGAAGCATGGCGCCCCGGAGCAGATGCCTGTGGCCGTGGTGGATCATGACCACACGAGTATCTCGCGTCGTCTGTGCCACGAGATGCAGGCAACCCCTTCGGTAGATATCGTACTGGTGACCACCGATTACCCGGAGGCACGCCGTGCGATGCAGCGAGGTGAGGTGTACGGCATTCTGGAGATACCCGACGGCTTCTATGCCGACCTGGTAGCTATGAAGCGCCCGGCGCTCCACTTCTATGTCAACAATGCCTATACGGTGGGTTCGAACACGGCGTACAAGCAGTTTCTGACGATGTGCAACCTGACCAGCGGCGCTTTCCAACGCGAGGTGCTGCGCAAGAAGGGCTTGTCGGACGACTTGATCATGAAGCGTATCCAGCCGGTGGCGATCGAGGCGCATATGATTGCCAATCCGTGGGGCAACTATGCCATCTACCTGGTGAGCACCATTCTGCCGGGTATACTGGGACTGGTGGTGCTGATGCTGACGATTTTTGCCATCGGCTTTGAGTTGAAGTCCAAGAGTTCGCGCCGTTGGCTCGAAGTGGCGGACGGCAACTATACGGTAGCGATGATTGGTAAACTGATACCATATACCATTCTATATCTGGTGCTGGGCATCGGTTGCGGCGTGATTCTGTTCCGCTTCATGCACTTCCCTGTGTACGGTTCTACCTGGCGACTGATGCTGGGTATCGTGCTGCTGGTGTTTGCGATGGAGTCGATGGCTATTACCATCATCGGTCTGCTGCCTACGCTGCGCGATGCGATATCGATCGGTGCGCTGTACGGTATGCTGGGTTTCTCGCTCTCGGGATTTACGTATCCCGTGATGAATATGCTACCGGCTATTCAGGCATGGGCTAACCTGGAACCGCTGCGCCACTACTACCTCATCTACGTCAACGAGGCGCTCATGGCGGCACCCGCCATGAACTCGCTGCCGCATATGTTGGCCCTGTGTGCATTCTTCATCCCGGCCTTACTCGTCTCGCGACGCTTGCACCGGGCACTGGTTGACCAAAACTATCCTTTGAAATAATGCGACTGGAACGATTCTTATACACACAGTGGTTGAAACTCAAGCAGAGTGCGGGAGTATTCACCGATGAGCTCCGGCGCATCTTCACCGACCCCGGTGTGGTGGTGATCTTCATTGTTGCCACGCTGGCCTATCCGATCCTGTATAACTTCATCTACCATAAGGATAACGTGGAGAATATCCCGGTGGCAGTAGTGGATATGAGTGGATCGTCCGAGAGCCGCAATTTCCTGCATCGCTGGAATGCCTGTCCGGAGGTGTCGCTCGACTATAGCTGCGCTTCGATGGCCGAAGCGCAACAACTGCTGCGTGATCAGAAAGTACATGGCATCATCTATTTCCCGTCCGACTTTGCCGTGGCACTCAATTCAGGGCTGGAGACGGCTCATATATCGCTCTACTGCGACATGTCGAGTTTCCTCTATATGAAGGGCATCTATCTGAGTTGCAACCAGGTGATGCTTGAGTCGATGCGCGGTGTGCAGATAGACCGCTACGAGGCGATGGGCATGGGTGAGGAGTTTGCCTGGTCGTTGGTGCAGGATGCCCCGTATACCGAGACGCCGCTGTTCTGCCCATCGGGAGGCTATGCGGCCTTTTTGATTCCGGCTGTATTGATGCTTATCCTCCACCAGACGCTCTTCTTCGGCATCTGTATGCTGGGCGGAACGGCTCGTGAGGAGAACGAGGAACTGTTCCGACTGCCGGGTTCGCGTCGCGGAACGAGCGTGCTGCGTATCGTGAGCGGTCGTGCGGCAGCCTATTTCCTGATCTACGCTGCGCTGAGTGCGTTTGCCCTGCTACTGGTGCCCCGGCTGTTCGGCTTGCCGCATATAGGCAACCCGCTGGATATCATGCGCTTCACGGTGCCGTATCTGCTAGCCACCATCTTCTTCTCGATGCTGGTCAGCACGTTTATTCGTAATCGTGAGAGCGGTATCGTACTGCTCATCTCTACTT
>JAFPLG010000093.1 GCA_017402895.1 Paludibacteraceae bacterium | reverse complement strand
GGATCCGAACATGAGCATGCAGTTCGAG
This sequence comes from Paludibacteraceae bacterium, assembly GCA_017402895.1. Taxonomy (GTDB): domain Bacteria; phylum Bacteroidota; class Bacteroidia; order Bacteroidales; family Paludibacteraceae; genus Colicola. Next base: position 3,233 of record JAFPLG010000093.1, on the reverse strand, counting down.
CTGAACGCGTTGCCAGTAATCATGGAGGAGATGAAAAAGACTGCTGATCAATCGAGCGCCAACTCCGTTATTTACAAGGACACCAAAGCCAATGCAGACAAGCGTGCTAAAGATGCTTTTGCTTCCGGCATCGCCAAGCTGCGTGAAGGAGGTATCGGTTCGTACAAAGACCTCGTTGTGGTGCTCAAAGCAATGGATAACGATACCAACAAATTTAATGTAATCGACAAAGTGACGCTTTAATCTTTTAATTATTAACTATATTTGATCAACAATGAGAAAGATTTTATTTGCAATGATGGCCTGTGTGGCTATGATCGCGTTCTCGTCTTGTGAGAAAAAAGATGCTCAAATTTTTGACCTTACTTATGACGAAACGACCGGTGAGCAAGCTGAAATCATGATTTATCAGAACCAGTATCTGCCTATCTTTATGGAAGAGTTGGCTAAAGTAGCTAAGCAACCTACCGAAAGCGGCAGAACCTTCTTGATTGACAACTCAACCGAGTCGGAAGCCAAGAAAATCATGAAACCGGCTTTTGAAGCAGCATCGGCTAAAGCACAACAAGCAGCAGGTGAGCCGTCGGCCATTAAGGGATTCAAGGTGATTTTGAATTACCAAAAAGGAGATGGTAAGAGTGTAGAGTATCTCTCTTATATCTTCAAATAAACCAAAGGTTTTTTCCGTGGGCATGCGAGGCTGACCCCTCGCATGCTCTCTAAATTATCAACCAAAATTAGTTATTGTTATGAAAAAAAATCTACTATTTGTTACCATTGTTTGTTTTTATGCCGCACAACTGTGTGCGCAAGACAATCCGTATTCCCCGTACCTACAGGTGAAGATAGACACTCTTGAAACCAAGAAGGCGTACAACGCCCAGGGTGAACTGGTGGGTGTTGAAGGGGAGTACCGTGCCGGCGTACAAGAGTGTAACCTGACCTATTCGGTGGACAAAGCGTTGATGCCCTCGCCATGGCAGTTGCCTGACACCAATCAGTATCGCATCATTCGCGAGCTTCATATCTACGACAAACAGGCAACCCCTGTTACGGAGTACAGAAAGTGGGAAGATATAACCAAGGCCACAGTGCACAATATTATGTCAGCCCGCATGTCCAAAGAAAAGATATACGGCGACAACTCCTACGGTTTTTATCTGGAGCGCGGTGGTGAGTATTACGTGAACATGCAATTCTCTGCGGGCGGTTCGAACCAAACGAAAGAGATCACTTTCCCGGACTATCCGTCGATCCGCAACTTCGACAACCGCGAGAAGACCGAAGTGGGTCACCCCATCAACTACCAGGTGCGCTACAACACCGGCTATCCGTATGAGCCGAGTTCGTATATCGACGGCCTGTACAGCAAAGTGACGCTGACGGATACTGCCTTCAATGTGCTGGGCAGCAAGCAGATCTCGTTGACCTTCAAGACCAACCCGCTGTACAAGAAAGCGGTGATCGACACCCTGCAGTTCAATCATGAGCCTCTGCCGGCCGGCAAGTACCACCTTATTCACGAGACCAACTGGGAGTTTCGCCCGGGTGCTTCGCTCATCGATACGATGCTCCTGATGGTGAACGACACCTTGCGTGCATCGTCGGCTATCAACAAAGCAGAGTTCACCAAAGCAGAGACTGCCGACCTGACTTTCTCGATCAACTACGGCTTTCCGTATATAACCGTCAATGACAGTATCACCAAGAAGCCCTACGTGAATGTGGCGGTGAACATCGTCGATTCGATCAAATGGCCGGAAGGTGATTTGAAGGCGCTGGTGGTACTCAAGACCGACACCATCCGTATCATGGATGACTCGCTGGCATTCAAGACGTTGGACTACCAAGACGCGTTCCACTTCGCCATGGCTGATATGCCCGACAGCGTACTCAACAAAACGCTGTACGCCAACATCGAAGTCTATTACAACAAATACCCGTACTACAAGAAGGCCCATTCGTTCAAGGTAGTAGGCCAACCTACGGCCATCCCGAACGTAGCTCAAGAGCAAGCCGCGATGTACTACGACTTGCTCGGTCGTCCGGTCGGTTCCAAACCTTCTGCCCCGGGCATCTATGTGACTAAAGGTAAAAAAGTGATCGTGAAATGAGAAAATACCTTCTAACCTGTATGATAAGCGCCATGGCTTTATCGGTCATGGCGCAGAATAGTACCCCGCAGTGGGTGCAGGAGTTGCAGCGCCTCAACGCAGACCTCATTGACAGCATTGTGGCATGCGAGCCGGATGAAGACGCACCGCAGTACGACTCGTACCTCATCTATTACCATCAGCCGCTCTCGCACGCCAACCCGCAGGGAGCGCAGTTTCCGATGCGGGCGCTACTGACGGTGGATAAGCGCAAAGACCCGACAACGGCCGTTAACCACGTCTTTTTCTCGGGCTACAATATCGATCGGGATTTCTTGGACGATCCGACTGCTCCTCTTCTCGCAGGGGGATGTGCTTCGGAGATAGCCCTTCGCTATCAAGCCAATTATATCCAACCAGAGCATCGCTATTTTGATTACTCTGCACCTGACCAATGCTGGACGAACTTGGACTACTGTACCGCTTCCGAGGCGACCGAAGATTTCCATGCACTATTCGAAGCATTGAAGAAGGTGTTCAAAGGCAAATGGGCTATCAGCGGCGTGAGCAAAGGCGGTATAACAACGGCTATTCAACATACCTATCACCCCGAGGACGCAGATATCTTCTTGCCCTATTCGGCGCCGTTCTTCGATACCGACCGCGACACCACGATGCAGCAGTATTGGTATAACAACGGCTGGAACCAGGAGTTCCGGGATATGTTCATGGCCATTCGTCGAACTGCGATACAAGACAGAGAAACCATCTATCCCATCTATGAGAAGATGAATGCGGGTAACGATAACTCCAAGGCACATCTGGACTCCATCTTCGGCTTGTATCTGAGTTCTATTGCAGGATTTGGGTTCGACGAACACGCTTATAGCGACACCGCTACGATCCGTCAGCAGGCATACATCAACGATAGTATTATGCGTGCGAACAACCTGTCGTACGGCGACACGGTCTATGCCTTCATGATCGAGAAAGAGACGTTCTCGCTCAATAAGTTTCAACCTTGGCTCAATACGTTGCGTAAGTATCCGGATCCGGCACAAGGTCCGGCTCGCGTAGAGCGTCGGAGACTGCAGTTGCCCTTCGGTATCACGGAGCAAGAGTGGAAAAGTGGCACAGAGG
>JAFPLG010000010.1 GCA_017402895.1 Paludibacteraceae bacterium | reverse complement strand
CGGAGCGAACTATTTGAAATCGTGCGAGGACCAGGCTATTCTGTTTAGTAATGGAGATAACGACACCTTCCCCTTGTGGTACAATCAGGAGGTAGAGGAAGTAGGTACGAACCTGCGTGTATGTAACCTCAGTTATCTGCAAACGGATTGGTATATCAGCCAGATGAAGCGTCCGTACTATGAGTCGGCGGCATTGCCTATCTCGTGGGAATACAAGGATTTCATGCCGGGTAAGAACGAGTGGGTTCGCGTGGATAACAAACTGGGTCGTCCGCTGGATGTAGAGACGGCATTTAAGTTTATGCTCTCGGATGATCAGAAGACCAAGACGCCGGAGGGAGAGAACTATATTCCAAGTGATCAGCTGTATATTCCGACGACGGATGGCGATACGATCTTCTTCCGCAAGGCCAGTCGTTTCACGCGTTCGGAGATGATGATCATGGAGATGCTCTCGACCAATAAGTGGCAACGCCCGATGTACTTCTGTGTGACGGTTGGTGGCGACTATTATCTGGGTCTGGAGCCGTATATGGAGTTGGTTGGACTGACGTATCGCATTACGCCGGAACGCTCGGAAGACGGCCGTCCGCGTGTGAATGCCGACTTGATGTACGACAACATGATGCATAAGTTCCAGTACGGCAATATGGATCGTCCGGGTATATACATTGATGAGAACCTGATGCGTATGTGTAAGACGCATCGTTCGATGTTCTTCCAATTGGCTGAGCAACTTGTACGAGAGCATAAGAATGACTCCGCAAAGCAAGTGCTTGACTACTGTGAGAAGGTATTGCCGGAGTATAATATTCCGTATGATCACTCGTCGGTATATATGGCTTCGCTCTATAATATGATTGGCGAGAAGGAGACGGCCAATAAGATGTTTACGAAGATGGCAGACAATGCTGTTGAGTATATCACGTGGGGACGTACGTTGAATCGTCGTCAGCGTGCATCTGTAGAACAGACGCTGCGCACCCAGCAGTACATCTTGCAGGTTATTCTTCAGGAGTGGAACCGTAACGATGAGAAGGAACTACTTGACAAATATGCACAATATATCGAGGTAGAACAATGATTACTGTGAATCGTATTCCTGTCTTGCTGCTGACCGGTTATTTGGGAAGCGGCAAGACAACTCTACTGAATCGAATCCTCTTGAACGAAAAGGGGATTCGATTTGCCGTTATAGTCAACGATATCGGTGAGGTAAATATAGATGCCGAACTGATTCAGAAGGGTGGTGTGGTGAGTCAGCAAGACGACTCGCTTATCGCGTTGCAGAACGGATGTATATGCTGTTCGCTGAAGATGGACCTCATTCAGCAGTTGCATGACTTGATAGCCCAGAAAACAGAGAAGGGGCAATCTGCATATGACTATATTGTGATCGAGGCCAGCGGAATATGTGAGCCTGCGCCTATTGCGCAGACGATACTGAGTTATCCACAGATGGTACCTCAGTTTGCGCAGGACGGTATTCCAGCGCTGGATGCTATCGTGACCGTGGTGGATGCCCTGCGTTTGCGCGATGAGTTTATGGATAAGCTTTCGGCCAATCGTGCGGAGTTGGTTGCCAAGGAGGATGACCTGGCTTCGCTGGTGACGGAGCAAATAGAGTTTTGTAATCTGATTCTGCTGAACAAGGCATCGGAGGTTTCTCCGGAGGAGTTGGCTCATGTGCGTGCTATTATTCGTGCTATCCAGCCCAAAGCAGAGATTATTGATACAAATTATTGCGATGTGCCGCTTGATCGATTGCTCAACACCGGTTCGTTCAATTTTGAGGAAGTGGCAACTTCTGCGACATGGATTCATGAGGTAGAATCTGCGCATGATGACCATGACGACGAAGATGACGAAGAGCATGATGAGCGTCATCATAAGTATGAGGACCACTCGCATTGTGATCATGAGCACGGACATTGTGTGCACGAGCATCACCATCATGACCATGATCATGAGCACGGACACTCACACATGGAGGAATTTGGTATAAGTACCTTTGTATATTATGCGCGTCGTCCGTTTGATCTGGGACTGTTTGATGAGTTTGTGGCAGCTCGTTGGCCGAAGTCGGTTATTCGCTGCAAAGGCATGTGCTATTTTGAGGATGAGTACGATATGTGCTATCTCTTTGAGCAGTCGGGCCGTCAGTTTAATCTGCGTCAGGCGGGACAGTGGTATGCAACAATGCCTGCAGAAGAATTAGAAGCTATGAAAGCAAGCGATGCCACACTGCGCCGCGATTGGGACGAACAGTATGGCGATCGTATGCAAAAACTGGTGTTTATCGGTCAGAATATGGACCAGAAGGCTATTGTCGATGCACTTGACTATTGTCTAGTGTGATTATAGTCTAACCGACAGTTGGTCGTAATATTTGGGTGAAACTCGAATTGGTTTCAAGTCCGGATGATCGAGTTCGGCAACAATCATTCCTTCTTTGTCACGACGTAGCACTTTGACGTGTTGCGGATTGACATAGTACGAACGTTGGCAACGCACAATGCCGTGTTGTTGCATTAAGTCTTCCAGAGATTTCATGGAGTTGCGGAGCGTGTATTCTTTTACACGCTCCCCTTCTGTATAGTGCACAATGACGTAGTTCTCGTCTGCTTGGATATACTGGATAGCACTGGCAGCAATGACCAGTTTGAGTCGCTTGGTATTGTCGTAGAGACGTATCAAGTCGTCATCGCTGTCTTTGGGTTCTTCGTTCAATCCGATAGCCGTAAAGAGCAAGTTGATGATGAGGTAGGGATAGATGGTGCTGGCAAAAATCAGGACGGCAGAATTGCCTACAGCTTCGAAGTAGGGATATTGGCCTTGATACATCAGCGCCATATACATGCCCACAAACATGCTCATGCCCATCCACTCGCAGATGAACCATATCACGTAGCGTAGCCAGGTAAGCGGAATCCATTTTCGGAAAGCCATCATGATGATACGGCTGACAGCAAGTGATCCCATGACGATACACATGATCATCAGCAGATTGAATGTGCTCTTAGCTTGCCCCATATCCAGCCAGCTCATAGCCCATGCGGGTTCGTAGAGCAGGTAGAATACCAATAACCAGATAGGGATAATCAGAGCGTGCGCGAGAAGCGACGAGAGGGATGAAATTTTACGAGGCATTTCCATAAAAAGTAGCTGTTTTTTGCCAAAAATTAATCAACATATTTAGTGTGACGAAAAAGGGGTGATGCAAATTTTGTCACACATATATGCATTTTGTCTGCATATATATATGTTTAATCAAAAACTATGCCAAACTATCACTTTTGTTTCCAGGTGTGACAAATTGGCAGTAATTTTGCACCGAAATTCATTGAAACCGAAAGGTAAAAAACTGAAAACAGAAAGGATTATGGTACAGAATAAGATTATCAACAAAGTAGTCGCTCTCGGTGATTCCGTGACAAAGGGCGTTGTGCTGGACGGAAGTCGGTACAAGATACTGAGTAATGCGTTTTTGGACCAGTGTAAGGAGGAGTTGTCGCTTCCGATTGATAATTACGCCCGCATGGGGTGCACGGTGGAGCGTGGTATGGAGATCCTGGATAAGCATGAGTCCTCGATTCGCGAGTCGGATATCACGTTTTTAGAGTACGGTGGTACGGATTCTGACTTTCGTTGGGAGGAGATTGCGGATGCACCGAAGTTGCAGCACTATCCTCATACGGAGTTGCCATTGTTCATGCGTACGTATCAGCAGATGATCGAGCGTGTGCGCGAGTGGGGGAGTCAGCCTGTTCTGTTGTCGCTGCCGCTGATGGATCATGAGCGATTCTTTGATTTTGTAAGTCGTGATATGGATGAGCAATCACGCAGCAACGTGTTGGGTTGGCTTGGCGGTCAGGTAGAGCGTATCCGTAACTACCATGACATGTACAATCTGCATCTTTTCCGTCTGGCGGCTCAGGAGCGCGTGCCTATCATAGATATCACCTCTCCGTTCCTGGTAAATACAGATAATACACCATGTCTATGTGAGGATGGTGTTCATCCTTCTGCACTTGGACACGACATGATAGCTACACAAATTTTGCAAAATTGGAAACATTTACTTTCTTCTTTCTGACAATTGATGAATAAATTTGCGTAATCCAATAAATTTGTGTAACTTTGCCTCCGATTTTGTAGCGTGCTATGAATTGGAGGCATTTTTTTGGTTGGACATTGGCGGTTGTTTTGGCGCTGGTGGATTTATGTGGCATCCTTTGTTTGGTATTCGCATATCGTTATTCCCATCCGGCGGGTGAGTCGTCGATGCAGGTTGCTGCCGTGGATACGGTGGCGATACCAGAATCCGAAAAGTTTTCTATTGTAGTGGCGGGCGATGCGATGAT
>JAFPLG010000092.1 GCA_017402895.1 Paludibacteraceae bacterium | reverse complement strand
CTCAGCGCCAATGGTGGCGTAGAGGTAGGTACGCAGAACAATTTCCGCCTCGTAGAGCACGCTAAGAAGCCGCTGGCTTTCGTGATCAACAAGTGCGACCATCCGGATGCTGACTTCGAGCGCACGTTCAATCAGCTCAAGGAGAACTTCGGTAATAAGTGCACCTTGATCCAGTTCCCGGTAAATGCTGGCAATGGCTTCAATGCCGTTATCGACGTGCTGAAGGGTAAGATGCTGGTTTGGAAGCCGGAAGGTGGTGCTCCTGAACTCAAGGACATCCCCGCAGAGTACGCTGACCGCGTAGAAGAGATGCGTGCTGCTTTGGCAGAAGAGGCAGCCGAGGCTGATGAGACGCTGCTCGATAAGTTCCTGGGCGAAGGTCTGACCGACGAAGAGATTATGCAGGGCTTGAAGACCGTTTATGCTGACGGTTCGATGTATCCTGTTCTCTGCTGCTCGGGTCTCAAGGATATGGGTGTTCGTCGTCTGATGGACTTCCTGAACGGCATGGCTCCGTCGCCTGCACAGTTCTCGTATCCTACTGTTGACGGCAAGGCTGTTGCTCCGGACGCTAAGGCTCCGGCCAGTCTGTATGTCTTCAAGACATCGGTTGAGCCGCATATCGGTGAGGTCAACTATTTCCGCGTAATGCAGGGTACGGTTCGCAATGGTGATGATATGCAGAATATGGAGCGCGGCTCCAAGGAGCGTATCTCGCAGCTCTATCAGGTGGCAGGTTCAATCCGCGTGCCGGTAGATGAACTGGCAGCTGGTGATATCGGTGCTACCGTCAAACTGAAAGACACTCGTACCGGTAACACGCTGAATGCCAAGGATTGTGACAACCAGTACGCACCTATCGCTTATCCGCAACCGCGTTATCGTCGTGCTATCCGTCCTGTTACGGAGTCCGACAACGAGAAGCTGGCAGCTCTGCTGACACGTTACCATGAGGAAGATCCTACATGGATAGTAGAGCAGTCCAAAGAACTGAAGCAGACCATTATCTCCGGTCAGGGAGAGTTCCACCTCCGTACGCTCAAGTGGCGTCTGGAGAATAACGACAAGATGCAAATCGTCTTCGACGAGCCGAAGATTCCGTATCGTGAGACGATCACCAAGGCTGCACGTGCCGACTATCGTCATAAGAAACAATCCGGTGGTTCGGGCCAGTTTGGTGAGGTGCACCTCATCGTGGAGCCGTACGAGGAAGGCATGCCGGTTAAGGAGAGCTATAAGTTTGGTAACCAGGAGTATAAGATTTCCGTAAAAGACCAGCAGGAGATCAACCTCGAGTGGGGCGGAAAGCTCGTGCTCATCAACTCGATCGTTGGTGGTGCTATCGATGCACGCTTCATCCCGGCTATCCTCAAGGGTCTGATGGATCGTATGGAGCAAGGCCCGCTTACCGGTTCCTATGCTCGTGACGTTCGCGTCATCATCTACGATGGTAAGATGCACCCGGTAGACTCCAACGAAATCTCATTCCGTCTGGCTGGCCGTAACGCCTTTGCACAGGCCTTCAAGGAGGCTAACCCGAAGGTTCTTGAGCCGGTATACGATGTAGAAGTATTCGTTCCGTCGGAGATCGTGGGTGACGTCATGTCGGATATCAACGGTCGTCGCGGTATGGTGCTGGGTATGGAGACCGAGAAACAGTTCACGCGTCTGAAAGCCCAAGTGCCTCTGAAGGAGCTCTCGAGCTATTCTACCACGCTGTCCTCGCTGACTGGTGGTCGCGCTACGTTCACCATGCAGTTCAACTCGTATCAACTTGTTCCGGCTGATGTTCAGGAGAAGTTGCTCAAGGAGTACGCTGCAACCCAGACCGAGGAAGAGTAATTTCCTATCATTGTGCCCCGGCGGTAATCGTTGGGGCATAATTTTTATCATCTTTGTACTTGGAAATAATGGACTTAGACAAGTTAATCAACAGCAAGATCAACGACCTGAATAATAAGATCAACGATAGAATCAATAATATGGTTGGTTCCTATTCTCAATCGGATAAGGCGCCGTTTGGTGGCAAGGTCCGTATTGATGAGAATGATGATGGCTTGTATGCTATCAAGCGAATCAACGGCACGTTGGTTAGTGACTATTACGATGAGATAGAGTACTATACCGATTCGTTGGCTAAGGTGTATAGCGAGGATAAAGAAGCCTATGCGTTGATGGATGCCAAGGGAACGCTCGTATCGGATTGGTATGCTGATATTGAGGATGTTAAGGATGGTTACGCATTGGTATCCAATGACGATGACCAATATGCCCTCATCAACCGTCAAGGAAAACTTGTGTCGGATTGGAGTGACGACTACGACGCTGTAGATAGCTGGCGTCATACCGAAGAACTGAAGGCGGAATTAGCAGCAGAAACGCAAGCGCCGCAGGTCGAAGAGCCGGAACCGGCCCCAGCACCTCAACCGCAAGCAGAAGCACCCCGTGCAAAACAATCCGAGGCGTCGACGGCAGCTGCTTTTATGGCTCCTTTCATGGCAGCGCAGGCCGCCCAATCGGCAAAACAAACCCCGCAACCCAAAACGAATAAAAACGGTATGTTCAACGATCATATAGAGACGCTCATCAACGCCGCCTTGGCGGATGGCGTGCTGACCGAGAAAGAGAAACAAGTGCTCTTCAAGCGGGCACAAGCCGAAGGTATCGACCTGGACGAGTTTGAGATGATTCTCGACGCACGTCTTGTCGAACTGGAGAAGGCCGAAAAAGCCGAGAAGGCGAAAAAAGACCAAGAGAAACCCGAGAAAGCTGCTCCTAAGTCCAATAAATTCGGCGATGTACGTAAGTGCCCGAACTGTGGCGCTGTGATTGGCTCGTTCCAGATGACCTGCCCGGAGTGCGGCTTCGAATTCACCAATGTGGGCGTCAATAAATACGTAGAGCAACTGGCAAAGGGCCTGGAAGAATTGGCACGTAGACCGATGGAAAGTCGCCTCCCGAAGACGATATTCTCAGAAATGATGGGTCTTGGCGAACGCGAACGCATGTTGCATGAACAAAAACTGCCTTACGAGGAAGCTCGCTTCATTCGCAACTATCCGCTCCCGATGACCAAAGAGGATTGTATCGAGGCGCTGAATTTTATTCTGCCGAAGTTCACGTTGGCCGGTACCACTCCCGCCACGCGTGCATGGCGTGACAAATACATGGCTATCCTCCAAAAACTGGAGATGGAAGCCGTCACAAACAAGAAACTGGAGAGTGTAGTGGCTTCGTATAAACAACGAGCGCAAGTAGGTGGTGGCGCTAAGTTCCTGATGTGGTACAAATCGCTCAGTAGAACGGTGCGAGTGCTTATTTGGGTCGCGCTGTTTTATATTGTTTTCTTTGCCCTTCTTGGTGGCCTTATCAGTAATTATATGTAACTAAAAAACGACAATCATATGGGACTTTTTAGTAAGACAAAAGAAGGCGGTTTGATGGATGTCATCCGCTGCGACGAACAAGATTATCTGGTGTGGAAATGGCGTCCTGCCGGACAAGATATCAATTCTACCAAGAAGGAAAACTCCATCCGTTTTGGTAGCTCGCTGCGTGTGAAAGCCGGCGAAATGGCCGTGTTCTTCTACAAGGGCAATGGCGATAACATGATGGACTTCATTGAGGGACCGTATGATGGTTTCCTCAAGACCGAGAACTTCCCTATCCTGACCAGTATTGTTGGCAAGCTATGGGGTGGCGACTCGCCTTTCCAGGCCGAGATCTACTACTTCAACCTCCAGGGCAACAACCAGATCAAGTTTGCTGTGCCCTACTTTGATGTAGCCGATCCGCGCTTCTTGGATTTGACGGTTCCTGTCGCCGTTCGGGGTACGCTCACGTTCAATCTGACGGACGTGAAGCAGTTTATCAAACTCAACCGTATCATGGACTTCTCGCTCGACCAGTTCCGCAACCAGATTTCGGACATGGTCAAGAAGTTTGCCAAGCAGTTTGTCACCAATTGTCCCGCCGAGTACGGCATGCCGCTGTTGCAGATTGAGCGTAAGATCAGCGAGATCAACGAAAAGATGCAAGAGCAACTCACGCCGCAGTTGGCAGACCATTTCGGTATCAACCTCAAGCGTCTGGATATCTCTGCTATCGAGATCGACAAGGAGAGCGAAGAATATGCCGACTTTGTGCATGCTACCAAGGAGCAGCAGATGATCCAGGCCGAGCAGATCGGTCGTCGCGCTCAGATAGAGACGGATATCATGGCCGAGCGTGGTCACCTGGCTGCCGAGAGTCAGTTCATCCAGGCTCATGCTATCAACAAGCAGGCAGAAGTCCTTGGCGCAGCAGCCAACAACCTGGGCGAGATGGGTGGTCAGATCAATATGGACGGCGGTGGCGGAATGAGCCCCGTTGGTATGATGATGGGTATGGGCGTTGCTGCCGGTATGGGCCAGCAGATGGCCGGCATGATGGGCAATGGTATGAATGCCATGAACCAGGCTATGCAGCAACCGATGCAGCCGCAGATGGCTCCGCCTCCTGTTCCCGGAGCAGTCAGCTACATGCTGGCAATCAATGGCCAACAATATGGTCCGTATAATATGCCGCAGTTGCAACAGATGGCTGCAGCCGGTCAGGTGAATGCACAGACGCTGGTTTGGTGTGCCGGTATGGCTGCTTGGGAACCCGCTGGCAATCGTATGGATTTGGCTACGCTGTTCGCACCCGCTACTCCGCCGACACCACCGACTACACCGCAAACCCCGCCGGTTCCGCCGACAGCATAAAAAACAAATCGCTTTATGAAAATAAAAATCGTTCCGTGCCTTATAGCTGTGGCAGCTACGGCATTGATTACGTTTGGTTTATATAGTCTGTGCCATAACGCCGATCTGCGTTGGCTACTCACTATCTTTGGCGGCGTGAGTCTGCTTCTGACAATAGGCGCTATGTTTGCTGTCAGCCTGCCGGACAAACGCACGACAATCAACGTCAGCATCTTGTCGGGCGTGTTTGCAGGCATACTGCTTGTCATTCAGGTGATTTTCGCCTTGATGAGTTCGTTCTCCGTTCCGGTATATGTCATACTGAATGGCCTTTTGTTGCTGGTTTGGTTTGGCATTTGCTACGGAATCGCTCGTGCCATGAAATAGGGCACAATAGTAAAAAAATCGCACATTTTTTTGCATATGTGCGATTTTTTTTGTACCTTTGCAGCCAGTACGTCGTACATCGTACGATTGTGCCATCTAAACATTCTAAAAACCGATGTGGCAATGGGATATAACCGCCATGAAAAATCAATGAAAAAAGTGACGTTCTTTATTATGGCTCTTGCCGCAGTGATGCTGAGTGCATGTTCTTCTACTCCTTCTAAGCCTAACGAGTGCGACCAACTGCTCGATCAGTATGAGGCTGTTGTTGATAGCGTGGTTATGGTTGGCCAGCAGGTTGATAAGTCGGATTTGAATTCCGTAATGGAGTATTCTGCTGTTGTACAGCGTGCCGGTGAGAAGGCTCAGGAGATTAGCAATCATGCTACCGAGATGTCGATGGACCAAGCTAATCGTCTGCAGGACATCACCAAGAAACTGCAACAATCGGCCAGCGAGTTCCAGCAGAAGATGCAATAATGTATATTGCCATAGCCGGAAATATTGGTGCCGGAAAGACTACGCTGACCAAGATGTTGGCGAAGTACTATGGTTGGGAGCCACGCTTCGAGAGCGTGACTTTCAACCCATACCTGGAAGATTATTACGGTGACATCAACCGCTGGGCCTTCTGCCTGGAGACCTATTTCCTCAAGGAGCGTTTCCGCGACATGCTGGCTGTGCAGCAAGCTACGCATACCATTGTCCAGGATCGTAGTATTTTTGAGGGCGTCTATGTGTTCGTCAAGAATAACTACGAGCGTGGCGACTTGAGTGACCGTGACTATACGACTTTCATGGAACTGTTCGACCTCATGAAGTCGCAAATGAAATTGCCGGACATGATGATTTATCTGCGTAAGTCGGTTCCGGCACTCATAGCCCAGATCCAGAAGCGTGGACGTGACTATGAGCAGACGATGCAGATTGACTATCTCAAGGGCCTGAACGACAAGTACGAAGAGTTTATCTTCCACAACTACGAAGGTCGTGTGCTGGTGATCGAATCCGATGGCATGGACTTTGAGAACAACCCCGAGGACTTCCGCCGCGTCATCAATCGCGTAGATGCAGAACTCTTCGGCCTATTTAGCGAAAATAACTGGATTAAAACAACATAATATATTAACTTTATTCCCTCCGACGGCAAGGAGGAGCCTCTAAACCTAGCGAGGACTGCTAGCTAAGCGATAGTCCGAGCTAAGAGCGGAGGCATCGAGCGCCTTAATGAATCCCTGATTCAGTCCTTGCGCGAGATTGCCGAACGTGAATGCACATTGCTGTAGCAGGTAATATTGGTTGCGGTAAGACGACGCTTACCAACATGTTGGCCAAGCATTATGGCTGGGAACCGCGTTTTGAGAGTGTGGAGTATAATCCGTACCTGTCCGATTTCTATGCGGATATGGCGCGCTGGTCATTCAATCTGCAGGTTTATTTCCTCAACAAGCGTTTCAAGGACGTAGTGGATATCGGCCGTTCCGACAAGTATATCATCCAGGATCGTACCATCTACGAGGATGCGCGTATCTTTGCGCCCAACTTGCACGACCAGGGTTTCATGTCCGACCGTGACTTCGAGAACTACGAGGACCTGTTCGACCTGATGATGTCGCTCGTCAAGATGCCCGACCTGCTTATCTATGTGCGTGCATCGATTCCTACGCTGGTGGCTCAGATCCAGAAGCGTGCCCGTGGCTACGAGCAGTCCATCAAGTTGGATTATCTCCAGGGTCTCAACGAGAAGTACGACAACTGGATTAAGGACTACAAGGGCAAACTGCTCATCGTCGATGGCGACCATATCAAGTTTGGCGACAATCCCGAGGACTTCCGTTGGGTGACCGACCATATAGATGCCGAACTCTTCGGCCTCTTCCCATTCGAACAAGAGGAACAAACCGGCAAAGAGATCTAATGAGAACGCTATCGTTCTTATTGAGCCGCAGGTTGAACCGCCTGCGGCTTTTTCTTTCTTCTTTTTTCGGCAAATATGATTTGTCGCACGAAGTTTCGTTCATTGCGTCCAATTTATATTTGGACATCGGCTCTGCCGAAATGATTACGTCATTAACAAGGAGCATCGGCTCTGCCGAAATGATTACGTCATTGACAAGTAGCATCAGCTCCGCTAAAAGTTTCTTTTACGTGCAGATGACTTTTTTTGCACGAACTATTTGCATATATCAGAAATTCTTCGTACCTTTGCACTCGAATCTCGAGACGACACTAGACCATACCTAGACCATACCTAGACGATATCTAGACCATACGGCATGTCTGAGAGTACTCTCGGGGTACTTTTTAGCCCTTTTAAAGTATATATACATAGTATATATAGTATTTGTAACGCAAAAATCAACAAAAATATCACATGTCCCAAGTCACTTATAACATCTCCATCGAAAAATGGCGCGGCGCAATGGATTCCTGCAGAACCGGTCAGGCCAAGCGCGAACGACTCGTCTCCCGTTATCGTAATGGCGAGACGCACCAGGTCTTCCCCATGAAGATGCACGAAGGACCTTGGTCCGAAGGAGCTACGGCCAACCGCGAACTCATCAAACTTGCTCAACGTGAAGCCCATACCATAGAGCGTGCTGCCAAGCATCCCGAGACCGCTTCCGCCGAACTCATTGCAAAAGCATCTCTCTGGCAAAAGCGTTTTGCTGAATATAAATCCACCAAGCGTCCTGGCGACAAACAGTACGCCACGCTCTATACCTATACCTACACCCACCTCTATCGCGAACTCAACGCTGGACGCGTCCTCTCCGATCTGGCGGATCTGAAAGCTCACAAACATGCTACCTACCAGCCCCTAATTCCTCAGATCCAGTCCCTCGTTGCCGGTGAGCCGAACCTCATCGCCAATATGGCCAACATCGTCGCCGTCCTCCACAATACCTTCCATTTCCTCTGGACCGGCTTCTATCTCGTCGATGATAAAGAGTTGGTTCTCGGTCCTTTCCAGGGCCCTATCGCTTGCACGCGCATCCCTTATGGCAAAGGCGTATGTGGTTCTGCCTGGGCACAAGGCAAGACGATCATCGTTCCCAACGTTCATGAGTTCCCTGGACATATTGCTTGTTCATCGG
>JAFPLG010000091.1 GCA_017402895.1 Paludibacteraceae bacterium | reverse complement strand
GATGTCGCGTATCTTGGTGCGGATATCTCCTACGGCCACGTAGTCGATGGTCTCGAAGACGGTGAGGTTCTCGTCGAGGAGGGCAGCTTGGTTCTGGGCGAAATAGCCTATTTTGACGTTATGGCCAATCTTGAGGTTCCCCAGGTAGTCTAGTTGTCCCATGATACACCGGACGAGCGTGGTCTTACCTTCGCCATTCTTGCCTACGAATGCTACTTTCTCGCCGCGTCGGATGGTGAATGTGACATCGTGGAAGACGTTATGCTCTCCGAAGTCCTTGCGCAGGTCCTCTACGATAAGTGGAAAGTCGCCGCTACGCGGAGCTGGTGGGAAACGCAGGTTGAGACGCGAGGTGTCTTCTAGGTCCACTTCCAGTCGTTCAAGTTTGTCGAGTTGTTTGATGCGACTCTGGACTTGTACGGCCTTGGTGGCTTTGTAGCGGAAGCGTTCGATAAATTCCTCGGTGTCGTGAATCATCTTCTGTTGGTTGAGATAGGCGCGTACCTGCTGGTCGTGCCGTTCTTGCCGAAGCGTGACAAACTGGGAGTAGGGAACGTTATAATCGTATATACGTCCGAGAGATATCTCGATCGTACGTGTAGTAACATTGTTGATGAATGCGCGGTCGTGGCTGACCAGCATAACGGCGCTTGGCGACTGGCGTAGGAAGTCTTCGAGCCACTGGATAGACTCGATGTCGAGGTGGTTGGTAGGCTCGTCAAGCAACAGAAGGTCGGGGTGGCGTAGGAGGATCTTGGCCAGTTCGATACGCATTCGCCATCCTCCGGAGAACTCCGAGAGTTGACGGTCGAAGTCCCGTCGCTCAAATCCCAGACCAATGATGGTTCGGTCCATCTCAGCAATAAACTGCGCCTCGCTGCGGAGTGCGTTGTGTTCCTCCTGATGAACTCGCATGACATCTTCACGCAGGGTACATCCGTTCTGATGGAACATAACTTGCGGCAGATAGCCGATGGTCATGTCATTCTCGCGGGATATGCGTCCGGCCGTAGGTTCGTATTCGCCTGCGATGAGTCGGAGCAGCGTGGTCTTGCCGGCACCGTTCTTGCCCACCAAGGCGATGCGCTCGCGGCGGTTGATGAGCAGCGAGATATCGTCGAGAACGGGACGCGAAGAGAATTCTATGGACAGGTGTTCGATGCTAAGCATTCTGGGCAGTTTGCGCGTTTTTTCTGTCGATAATACGCCAGAGGATGATGGTTAGGATGGTAGCAATCAAGAAGTCGATGCCAACCAGCAGCCACATATTCCAATTGCGTCCGATGAGTGCGAGGGCGATGAAGCAGAGCGAGACGGACAATAGGATGCCGGTTGTCTGCAGATGGTTGAGCCCGATACGTAAGAGCAGATGGTGGATATGATTCTTGTCCGGTCGGAAGGGGGACTTACGATGCTTGATACGTGTGAGACTGACGCGAATCGTGTCGAAGATAGGCACCGTGAGTA
Source organism: Paludibacteraceae bacterium (assembly GCA_017402895.1). GTDB lineage: Bacteria > Bacteroidota > Bacteroidia > Bacteroidales > Paludibacteraceae > Colicola. Next base: position 3,896 of record JAFPLG010000091.1, on the reverse strand, counting down.
CGCATATAGCCACGGCCGGAGCGCCGGACATATGAAGGGCTGGTGGAACCTGGTCATAGGCATTGAGTTCGCAGAAATGGAACACAAAAGCGCTGAGAACGTATCCCAGCAAGAGGGCACCCGAGTCGCCCATGAAGATTTTCTGCTTGTGGCCGAAGACATTGAAGATAAAATACACCGCCAAACTACCAATCAGGCTGATCGCCATGATAGACCATGCTGTCTCGCCCGCCAGACCGAAGTAGATAGCAAAGAACAAGCAGTAGATCATGCCAAGTCCGGAAGCCAGACCGTCGATGCCGTCGATAAGATTGATGGCATTGATGATGGCGACGATGACGAACAACGAGATGAGATAGGAAGGAAGGATGCCTATCTGCTCGAAACCCAAGAAACCGTGCAGGTGGGTAATGCGTAAGTCGGCAAACCCGACCATAGATATGCCCGCCAGCACCTCGCCAAGGAGTTTTCCAAGCGGGGAGAGAACAAGAATGTCGTCGACCAGTCCGACAGCCACTATGGTGAATACGCCAATCAGCAGGAACTGGCTTTGCTGGAGGGTGTTGAACTCGAAGAGAAGGTAGGTCAGCAGGAAACTGACGCATATGTCGATGCCTCCAATATTAGGAATACTGCCGGTATGCGACATACGTTTGTTTGGGCGTACGACCAGGTCTTTTTGCTTGGCGATACGAATCACCAGCGGCATAAGAATCAAGCCCAGAACGAACGAGAAGATGCCGACCAAGTATAGATGGTTGTAAACGAAGTTGAGTGTCATTTGTCGAGTTGTTCGTAAATAGAGTTGTTGCTAATGTATTCGGGTACGATTTTTTTCATCAGTTGTACGGTACTGAAGGGTTTGTTGCTATGGGCAATGCGGATGAGCGCGTCGATATGCTGTTTGACCTCATCGTATTCCTCTTCGCGAACACGGGCCACCAGGATATTTTCATTCTCGGTGGGGATAGTTTTCTCTTTCTGGTTGAGCAGTTCTTCGTAGAGTTTCTCGCCAGGTCGCAAGCCGGTGAAGACGATAGGAATCTCTTCGCCGGGTGTATAGCCTGCCAGTCGGATCATATTCTTGGCCAGATCGAGAATCTTGACCGGCCGTCCCATGTTGAAGACAAAGATCTCGCCTCCCTTGCCGAGTGTAGAAGCTTCGAGCACGAGACAGCAGGCTTCGGGGATGGTCATGAAGTAGCGAATGATGTCGGGGTGGGTGACTGTGACCGGTCCGCCGGCCGCAATCTGCTTCTTGAAATACGGAATGACCGAACCATTGGATCCCAGCACATTGCCAAAGCGGGTGGTGATAAACTTGGTGCAGTCAGGGTCGGACTGACGGAGTTTGTTGAATAGCGACTGAACGTATATCTCTGCGATGCGCTTGCTGGCTCCCATGATATTGGTCGGGTTGACAGCTTTGTCGGTCGAGATCATCACAAATCGGTCGGTCTTATATTTTACGGCCAGGTCGGCCATGTTCTTGGTGCCCAGTACGTTAGCAATGATTGCCTCATTAGGATAGTTCTCCATGAGCGGAACATGCTTGTAGGCGGCGGCATGGTAGACTACGTCAGGGCGGAACTCGTGGAATATCTGTTCGAGTCGTTTCTGGTCGCGCACATCGGCAATGACCGGAATGAAACGGACGTTAGGATATTGATTCTTTAGATCCAATGTCAAGTCGTGGAGAGGCGACTCGGCCACTTCGAGCAGGACGATGACACGCGGTTCGTATTTCTGAACCTGGCGCACCAATTCGCTACCAATACTACCGGCAGCACCGCTGATTAGCACGACTTTGTCGCGTAGGATCTGGCGTACGTTTTCTGTGTTGATATTGATAGTAGGGCGTTCGAGCAGGTCCTCAATCTGGATGGAATCGATGCGTCCGATACGTTTCATGTCAACTTCTTGATCCTTGTCAAACTCCGTGAAATAGGGCGTGGTCAGGATGCGGATGTTATGGTCGATGAAGACTTGCAAATCGCGTGCCGGTTGTATCTCGCGCATCTTGAGCGGCGAGACAATAACATGGTGGACGTTGCGCAGTTTCATCCACTCGAACATCTTCTCGTTGAGTTGGTAGACGTGCATGCCCATCATGTCGTAGTTCTTGCGCTTGATCGTGTCGTCGATAAACCCGACAGGCCGATACGGCGCATTGCCTGCCGAACGAAGCATCTTAGCGATCGCAATACCGGCTGACTTGGTGCCATAGATCATCACTTTGGGACTACCGGCAGCATGCTGGTAGAGCATCTCGTAGAGCGTTTTCACCCCCACGCGCAAGCAGAAAAGTAGTACAAATGCAATGGGTATGTAGGTGGCTATCAACGTATTGAGTAGCAGTTGGTGTTCGGCAAGATGGTTGTAGGCGTAGTTGAATATAAGAAGCACAATGCCGCAACTGAGCACAGCAAAGAGCGACTTAATGGTGTCGATAAACGTAGAGTAACGCAGAATGCCGGAATAGGTGTGGAACAGCCAGAAACAGGCTGTCTGGATCACCAGAACGATCAGATATTGTTGCCATGCCGGCAGTACGCCTCCCGGGTGGAAACTGTAGGAGAACGCGCCGTAACCAATCCAGAGACTGGTCCAGAAGGCCACCGATATCAGCACGATATCAATCAGCAGTACCCCCCAACGCGGCAGGTATGTCGAGTCGGGAATATGCGCAAAGATATCGGAATTTTGGATTTCGTTTCGTTTATTTAACATGTGTTGTGTTGTTTACTTAATCAGTTGCTTAATATATCTTCCGGTATAGCTTTCCTCGCATTGTGCCAATTCTTCGGGCGTGCCTTCGAATACCAGGTGTCCTCCCTCTTCGCCTCCTTCGGGACCTAGGTCTATCACATGGTCGGCAGCCAGGATAACGGAAGCATTGTGCTCGATGACAATGACCGTATGCCCCTTGCTAATCAGTTGGTTGAGAGCATGCAGGAGAACCTGTATGTCGCTATGACTAAGGCCGGTAGTGGGTTCATCGAATACAAAGATGGTAGGCGCTTGGTTTTCTTGCGCCAGGAAGCTGGCCAGTTTCACACGCTGGCTTTCACCACCCGACAAAGTGCTGCTGGACTGTCCCAACTGAATATATCCGATGCCTACGTCCTGGAGCGGTTTGAGTCGTTGTACGATCTTCTTGCACGCCGGGTCCTCTTGGAAGAACTCAATAGCCTGGTTGATCGTCATCGTGAGGACGTCGTAGATCGACTTGTCACGGTAGTGCACATCGAGTACGTCCTGCTTGAACCGCTTGCCGTGGCAGTGTTCGCAGGTGATGGTCAGGTCGGCCATAAACTGCATCTCTATCGTGATGGTTCCTTCGCCCTCACACTCCTCACAACGTCCACCTGGGGTGTTAAAACTGAAATGAGCGGGGGTGTAACCGAGTTGTTTCGCTAGTGGTTGCTCGGCAAACAGCCGGCGTATCTCGTCGTATGCTTTCAGGTAGGTCACCGGGTTGGAGCGGCTGCTGCGGCTCAGCGGGTTTTGGTCCACAAACTCGATGTTATGAACTAGATGTAGGCTGCCTTGCAGCGAACCATAGTTGCCGGTGCGTTCAGCTATGCCGCCATAGTGCTTGCGCATAGCGGGGTAGAGCACTTTGCTCACGAGCGACGACTTGCCGCTACCACTGACGCCGGTGATGACTGTCATCACGCCCAGCGGGAAACGCACATTGAGGTTTTTGAGGTTGTTCTCGCAGGCGTTGGTGATCTCGATATAGTTGTTCCATTTGCGTCGATGCGGCGGAATGGTATAGTCGAAGCGTTTCTTTCCGGGCTTACCCTCGTAGACTATCTCACCTCCGTGGCGACCGGCCGCAGGACCTATCTCTATCATATGATCTGCAGCGCGAATGATCTCTTCGTCGTGCT
>JAFPLG010000090.1 GCA_017402895.1 Paludibacteraceae bacterium | reverse complement strand
ATCATAAATTTGTTTTAATGTTAACATTGTCTTTATAGGTTTACCTAAGTTCCTAGTCTCCTAGGTTCCTAGTTTTGTTAGTACAAAACAAAATCTCCCACCTTAAGCCGAAGCCCTCGGTAGGAGATTGTTGTGTTGTCTCCGCGCCTTTAGGCTTGAGCCACGGGCTCGATGGAGACGTACGACTTGTTGTTGCGACGCTTGCGGAAGGTAACGATACCATCTACAAGTGCATACAAAGTGTGGTCGCTACCCATACCCATGTTCTGACCCGGGTTGTGGACGGTACCACGCTGACGTACGATAATGTTACCTGCCTTTGCGAATTGACCACCAAAGATCTTCACGCCAAGACGTTTGCTTTCTGATTCACGGCCGTTCTTCGAACTACCGACACCTTTCTTGTGTGCCATACTCTGTTGTCCTTTCTTTTAAGCAATAACAATTTCTTTAACTACGACGTTCGTCAGATCCTGACGGTGGCCGTTCAGCTTGCGATAACCTTTGCGACGTTTCTTGTGGAATACCAGAATCTTCTCGCCACGGCACTCGTTGTCGAGTACTTCGCAAACTACTTTAGCACCCTTGATGTAAGGAGCACCTACTTTTACTTTACCCTCGTTGTCGAGGAGCAGCACGTTCTCAAACTCTACGGTTGCACCTTTCTCGAGGTCTGCAACACGGTTGATGAACAGCTTCTTGCCAGCCTCTACGCGGAACTGCTGGCCCTTCATTTCTACAATTGCGTACATTGAAAATACGTTTGTTATAATGGTTGGTGCGTATAGGCGATCACCTGTCCTGTGCGCTGCTAAACCGAGGTTCTCATGCGCTGCGTGGCAATACTTATTGAGCCTAACACGCGAAAAGCGGGTGCAAAGGTACTGCTTTTTTTTAATATGGGCAAATATTTTTTCGTTTTTTTTGTAAAAATTTGCATATATGCAATATTTGTTGTACATTTGTACCCGAAATAATAAATCTTTTTTCCGAACCATGAAACGATTTCTTGCCCTCCTGTCGGCGATGCTTCTTCTCTTCGCTCTGAGCATCCAGGCTCAGACCAAGCCGACCCGTTTTGAAAATGCGTATTGCTACTATGAGAACACCGACGACGCCTTCGTCAGTTTTCAGCGTTGTCTCTCACCTTCGGTGCACAACAACGCTATGTACCTGGCTCGCCGTGATCATATACTGCCCCACATGGGCATGAACCAGGCTTCGGACGTGCCCGGACAGGAGGCGTCTGTGATTTTCTACGTGCTGCCCGGCAAGCGGCTGGATGTGCTCCGGGCCATGGAACGTCAGTTTATCGGCAAGATTTGGCGGGACTGGCGCGTTACGTGCGGCGAGATAGAAGAGGGACGGAAGAAAGGTGGCGGCGAACTGTTTCTGCTGCCGATGGGAAGCGCGGATATGATCCTGAAGTCGGGTGAGCCGGAGAAGGTGCACTTTATGGGCGTGGACGATGCCGTACGCACCGACTATATGGTGGACCTCGGCCAGTCGCCGATGTTTCTGAGTCTGATGAACTCCAACGCGCTGCAGGTGAGGATGCGTATCTTCCGCTGGTACGACCCTACGGCCGAGAAGAGCACGATGGCCATCTTCGTGCAGGTCGGTTTTGATCGCGAGTACGTGCCCGACAACGAACTGCTGGCGGTGGCTGCCGCGCTGGGTGGACTGAGCACCATGCTTATCCAGGGCAACCCGGCTAACTCGCAACAACTCAAGGACTGGATTAATCATAGCACATGGAAAGATGCCCAACCGGACTTTGAGCGCAACTTCCACCTCAAACCCGCCATCCATGACACCAACGATACACTGCCGCCGATCACGCTCATCGACGACACGACCATCGTCATCGGCAAGGGTGGGGAACGGACGCAGACCTTCGACGTGACGCTCCAACCTGCACCGCCCGTATTGGGTGTGCTGCCCGAACCGGTTGACCCGAGTCCGCTGCCTCGTGATCCGACTGACCCGGGACAGCATATTGCCTTCTACGACCTGTCTTCGTCGATGGGCGGCGGACTGGTGCTGGCTGAGAACGATACGGCCACCTATCTCATCGGTACGGCCGAGGGAATGAACGGCTCGTACATAAGCATCAACAAACAGACGGGACAGATGTATGTTGATACGCTGGGTGTCGTTACGCGCAAGTACAACATCAAAGGGGCGGGGTGCCTGAGCAATGGCCGGTTGCTGATCTATAAGAACAACGTGGGCGTCATCGATGTGTTTAGCCAAACGGTGCTGCTGGCTGATGAGTCGTATGCCCCGCAGGAAGGCATGGTGGTGGACCCGAAGAACGACTATGTCTATGTGTGGCAGGGTCAGCAGCTCAGTCGCTATAATGCGCAGATGAAACTGCTCAATACCTGGAGTTTCCAAGAACTAGAGAAGAGTGTGCGTAGCCTGCATGTCGACCCGGAAGGACGTGCGTGGGTGTCGGTCGGAACGGCCTACTATACCGATGCTATCGTGACGATCCTGGGCAACCAGATGTCGTCGCCCCTGGTGCTGGAGTCGGGCAAGAGCGTGACGATCGCCTGTCCGCTGAGTAAGGGCAAGATGCTCGGTCTCTCGGGCAAGGGCCTCTACGAGGTGAGTGCAACAGCTCTGCCGGTACAACTGGTCGAGGCCACCGACTGGCGGGTATGTTACGGTGCGGTGATGAACAGCCGTGGCGATATCTTCGTCTCGCACGACAGCCGGTATCTGGACCGCTATACGAGCAAGGGCGGCTTTGCCTTCGCCGAACATATCCCCTACGACTTCCGATTTGGCAAGAAGGGGTATAACTTCTTCGAGACGCTCTATATCGACCGGATGGATAATATATGGTACAACACCGGCAAGATTATCTATGTCTGGAATCCGACGGGTAAACTGAACGGGTATGGCAACTTCAACGGCATCATTCGCATCGGAAATATGTAAGATGTACTGAGTGTTGAAAAATTCCCCACTTTTTACCACATTGTTAATAAGTCCTGCAATCGGCTGATTTGCAGGGCTTTTTGCTTTTTGAAAAATGTTAATAACCTGTTAATAACTTTTTTTATGCATTTTTTGTGGGGAAAAGTGGGGAAATATCAAATTTTTTTTGTAACTTTGCACCCGATTTCGAAAGTGAATGAAAATGATGCGTACGTTTATTGGAAATATCGATGCCAAATTCGACGACAAAGGCCGTGTGTTTATCCCGGCAGCATATCGCAAGATACTTTCGGACGAGGAGTCGCTTCGGCTCGTGATGCGCCGTGATACGGACAACGCCTGTCTGGTGTTTTACCCCGAGCGGGTGTGGAACCAGCGCGTAGACCAGTTGCACGAGGCACTCGACGACTGGAATCCCGAGGATGAACTGCTGCTGATGCAATATGTATCGGAAGCAGAACTGCTGGAGCCTGACAACCAAGGGCGCGTGCTGCTGAACAAAAAGAACATGGAGCATCTGGGAGCCAAGCAGGACCTGGTGTTCGTGGGTATGCTGGATCGCTTCGCGTTGTGGAGCCGTGAGCAGTACGACGAGCGCCGTATGGATCAGCGTGAACTCTCCGAACGCATCCGCGCCAAGATGGCGAAAAAGTGAATGGCTAAAGGTTATAGGCTAAAGGTTAAAGGTTAAAGGCTAAAGGTTATAGGCTAAAGGTTAATGGAGAATGTCTACCACATACCGGCACTATTGGAGCCGACGCTCGACGGACTGAACATACAGCCCGGTGGGGTGTATGTGGATCTGACGTTCGGTGGTGGAGGACATTCGCGTGCTATCATGCAGCGGTTGGGAGAGAACGGTCGTCTGTATTCCTTCGACCAGGATATCGAGGCCTACGAGAATCGTATCGACGATGCACGTTGGACCTTTGTGCACAGCAACTTCCGTCACCTGAGAAATTGGATGGATTATTATGGCGTGGAGCAGGTGGACGGCATATTGGCGGATCTGGGAGTGAGTTTTCATCACTTCGACAGCGTGGAGCGCGGGTTTAGTTTTCGTTTCGCCGCCCCGCTGGATATGCGGCTGAACCAACAGCAGCAGCGTACGGCAGCGGATATGCTGCGTGAGATGGACGAAGAGGCGCTCGCGCGCGTACTTTATTTATATGGCGAACTCAAGGATGGCCGTCGGCTGGCTGCACGTATATGCCGGAGTCGGGCCTCGCGACCGATAGAGACCACCGACCAGCTGGTGAGCGTGGTGCTCCGCGGCGGTGAGACCCCCGAGGCGCTGCCTACGGGAACGCCGATAGAGGTGCTGCCGGCCCAGAAGAAAGACCTGGCACGATTGTTCCAGGCGCTGCGCATCGAACTCAACGACGAGTTGGGCGCACTGCGTGAGATGCTCTGTGCCGCTCGCGACATGCTCCGACCGGGAGGACGCATCGCCATACTGACCTACCACTCGCTGGAGGACCGACTGGTCAAGAATTTCCTGCGGTCGGGCAACCTGGAGGGCAAGGTGGAGAAGGACTTCTACGGCAATGTGTTGAGTCCGTTCCGCGTGCTGGAGAAAGGCCGCGTGGCCGATGAAGAGGAAGTGGAACGTAACCCGCGCAGCCGAAGTGCAAAGCTTCGCGTAGCCGAGAAACAGGAGTAGGCTCCTGACCCATATATATTAAAGCATTAATACATTACAAATCGTGCCAAGGGCAATACAAAAACCAACCAAAGGATCAATCAAGAGTTTCTTGAATGGTGACGTGTTCCGTTCGGAACAGATGCGCAAGCAGTACCCGTTGCTGTTGCTCATCATCGTATTGGTATTGATCTATATCATGGCGGGTTATCAGGCTATCGACCAGCAGAACGAGATACATCGTCTGCGCGAACAGCTGAAGACGGCTAAGTTTCAGTATCTCTCGGCCTATACCGACTATGCCAACCTGACCCGCCAGACGGTGGTCATGGAGCGACTCGAAGCCGAACAAAGCACGCTGCAGATCAATATGCGTCCGCTGCGAAAAATAGAATAATCGATGAGTAACGACCAGAAAAATACGATCCTTCGCTTCGCCATTATATTCTTTATATTGGTGTGCGGCTTCCTGACCGTACTGGTCAAGATTATCCTAGTTCAGACCAAGGAGAGTGCCCACTGGCAACTGGCCGAGCAGGTTCAGGACGAGCGCGTCGTATCCCTGGCACCCTGTCGCGGAAATATCTACGACTGCAACGGTCAACTCATGGCCAGCTCTATACCTCGTTTTCGACTGTATATGGACCCGCTGGCAGGAGGTCTTGTCTCGCGTCCGGATACGGTGAAGAAAGGAAAGAACGCCGGCAAGATTACTCCGGCCGATACGGCTTTCTGGAAAAATATCGACACGCTGTCTGCGGCCCTGAGTCGCGTGATTGGCGACAAGACCAAGCAGGAGTATCGCGACATGATCATCGCGGCCAAACAGCAGAAGAAACGCTACCTGGCCTTGACCAAGGATACGATCAACTTCCTGCAGTACACTCGACTGATGGAACTGGAGTTCGTGGCGCGTGGCCGCGAGAACCGCAATAGGAACGGACTGACCTGGGATACCGTCAAGGTAAGGACAAGGCCCTTTGGCAATCTGGCCAGCCGAACCGTAGGAACGACCGGTAATACGAAAGGCCGCGGGCTGACCGGACTGGAGAAACAGTACGACAGCCTGCTTATCGGCAAGAATGGCATGGGTGTCATCCGTCGTGTGGGCGGAAGAGACCAGGTCATCACTCAGGTGGAACCCACCAATGGCGTAGATATCGTATCGACCATCGATGCGAATATCCAGGATATCGTAGAGAAAGAGCTGCGCGGACCCGTCGAGGCTTATCGACCGAAGTGGGGATGCTGCGTGCTGATGGATGTGCATACAGGCGAACTGAAAGCTGTGGCCAACCTGAGTCGCGATAAGAACGGCTGTTACCGCGAGACCGAGAACCGTGCCTTCATGCGGGCAGAACCCGGCTCGACATTCAAGACCGTATCGATGCTGGCTGCGCTGGACGACAAGAAGATCACGCTCAATACCCAGGTGTCAGTCACCCGAAAACCGTGGAAATACAAAGACGTGCTGGAGCACGTGGATGCCCATAAGATGGACGCTACGCTCACGATGCGCCAGGTGCTGGCCGTCAGCAGCAATATCGGTATGGCTAAGGTCATCCCGGCAGCCTATGGAGGCAGTGCCACGAAGTTTATCGACAAACTCAACCAGATGGGCGTGGTGGATACCCTGCCGTATGATATTCCCGGAGCACAACGTGCGCATATCCAGCGCCCGGTCAAGGGTGACTACGTGACGATATCGAAGATGGTCTATGGTTATTCCGTCGAACTGACGCCTGTGCAGATAGCAATGATCTATTCGGCCATCGCCAATGGCGGCAAGCTGATTCACCCGAGTCTGGTGCGCGAGTTGCAGCAGGATGGAGAGGTGATCTACCGCACGCCGATGCAGGTCATTCGTGAGCAGTTCTGCTCACCCGAAGCCATCGCGGATATACGCAAGGCGCTCCACGACGTAGTGTGGGACAACGAGCACGGAACGGCTGCCCTCTCCAATGGTTGGCAACAGGCCCAGAGCGAACTGGTGCATATCGCCGGCAAGACGGGTACGGCACAGCTGCGCACCCCGAAGGGGTATGACAAGGAGCACCACCGTATCAGCTTCGTGGGCTACTTCCCCGAGGAACACCCGCAGTACTGCTGCGTGTGCGTCATCGAGGACCCGCAACGACGTGAGGATATGAATCCTCAGACCATCAACGCCGGTCGAGGCTGTGGTGCCATCGTACGTAAGATAGCCGAAAAGGTGATGGCCTATACGGGATGCTATGTTCAGCAAGCCGGCAAACTGGAACTACAACAACGAATCAAATAACCGTAACGATATGAATCTAAACGTTCTTCTCTCCGCACTCTCGCCTCTGCGCGTACTCGGCGCAACGGACAAAGAGGTGCATGCTATTCATTTTGACTCGCGTCGGATAGGCCCGAACGATTTGTTTGTGGCCCAAGCCGGAACGGCTGTGGATGGGCATCAGTTCATCGGCCAGTGTGCAGAAAAAGGAGCTGCAGCCATCGTGCTGAGCAACGCCGACTATATGCCGGCCGAGACGACAGGTTGCACCTATATTCTGGTGGATGATACCGACCGTGCGTTGGGACTCATGGCCGATACATGGTATGGCCATCCGTCCAGCCAACTGACACTGGTGGGCGTGACGGGAACCAACGGAAAGACCACTATCGCTACGTTGCTCTATAAACTGACGCGCGCCATGGGACATCGCGCCGGACTGCTCTCGACGGTATGCAACTATATCGAGGATGAGGCCGTTCCGGCTACGCATACCACGCCCGATGCACTCGAGTTGAACGGTCTGCTGGCCCGTATGGTAGAGGCCGGATGCACGTATGCCTTCATGGAGGTGTCGAGTCACGCAATCGCCCAGCAGCGCATCGCCGGACTGGCGTTCGACGGCGGCTTGTTCACCAACCTGACGCGCGATCATATCGATTATCATAAGACGTTTGATAACTATCGCGATACGAAGAAACGTTTCTTTGACGAACTGCCCAAGACGGCGTTTGCCGTAACGAATATTGACGACAAGAACGGACTGGTGATGACCCAGAACACCCGGGCACACGTGACGACTTATTCTACGCGCGCCCTGGCAGACTACCGTGCGCAGATACTGGAGGAGGGATTCGACGGTATGTTGCTCCAGGTGAACGGACAGGAAGTGTTCGTGCCGCTGGTGGGACGCTTCAACGTGAGCAACCTGCTCTGTATCTACGGTGCCGCCCTCTCGTTGGGCTTTGACAAGACCGAGGTGCTGCGTGTGCTCTCTACCCTGACACCGGTCAACGGTCGCTTTGAGACCATTCGTAGCGAGCGCGGCTGGACAGCCATTGTGGACTATGCCCACACGCCCGATGCAGTGGATAACGTGATTCAGACGATTCGTGAAATCAAGAAAGAAGGCGCCAAACTGATTACGGTGGTGGGCTGCGGCGGTAACCGCGACAAGGGCAAACGCCCCATGATGGCCCAGATAGCCAAGCGAGGATCGGAACAACTTATCCTCACCAGCGACAACCCGCGCGATGAAGAGCCTATGGCTATTCTCGAGGATATGAAAGCCGGTCTCACGGCCGACGAACTGCGCCAGACACTCGTGATCGAGGATCGGGAAGAGGCTATCAAGACGGCTTGTATGCTGGCTCAGGCTGGTGACGTGATACTCGTTGCCGGCAAGGGACATGAAGACTATCAGATCGTTCGTGGCGTGAAGCACCACTTCGACGACCATGAGATGATTCGCAAGTATGCCTAATAAAGGCTAAAGGCTAATGGTTAGAGGCTAAAGGCTAATGGTAAATGGTAAATGAATAAATCGTAAATAGCTTTATGTTTTATCAATTAAACACTCTCTTGCAGGGACTGCCGGGCGCACGACTGATGACCTATATCTCGTTCCGCGCCATTTTGGCGGCCGTGCTGGCTATGCTCATCAGTATATTGCTGGGTGAGTATTTTATCAATTTCATGAAGCGTCACCAGTTCTTCGAACAACAGCGTGACGAGAAGATCGATCCGTTCAACGTAGGTAAGAAAGGTGTGCCGACAATGGGTGGAGTAGTGGTGCTGACCGCCATACTGATTCCTTGTTTTCTGGTGGGCCGACTGAGCAACGTCTATATGCTGCTCATGATTGCCACGACACTCATACTGGGTACACTCGGATTTATCGACGACTATATCAAGACTTTCCGTCACAACAAGGACGGACTGAACGGCTGGGTGAAGATAGCCGGCCAAGTGCTGGTGGGTCTGCTCGTCGGACTGACCCTACGTTACAGCCCCGTGGTGACGATGAACGAGACGGTCAACAACCATGTAGAGGATGGCGTGACGTACGTCGTCAAGAGTCCGTCGGTCAAATCGACCCGAACGACGATTCCGTTCTTCAAGCATCATAACTTCAACTATGCCGATATGTTCTCGTTCCTGGGCGAAGAGAATAAATACCGTGCCGGTTGGATCTTCTTCGTACTGCTGACAGTGTTCGTCGTAGCCGCCGTAAGTAACGGCGCTAACCTGAACGACGGTATGGATGGTATGTGCGCCGGCAACTCAGCGATCATAGGCATCGCGCTCATTGTGCTGGCCTATATCAGCGGTAGTGTGGTGTGGGCCAACTATTTCGACGTGATGTATATACCGCATAGCGAGGAGTTGGTAGTCTTCCTGGGTGCCTTTGTGGGCGCACTGATAGGCTACTTATGGTGGAACAGTTTCCCGGCTCAGATATTCATGGGCGATACGGGCAGCCTGGCTATCGGTGGTATTATCGGTGTGGGCGCTGTGCTGATTCATAAGGAACTACTCATCCCGATTCTGTGTGGTGTGTTCCTCATGGAGAGTGTGTCGGTTATCCTGCAGACGCAGGTCTATAAATTCCATAAGAAACGCAACGGCAGCCATGTGCGCGTATGGAAGCGTACGCCTATACACGACCATTTCCGTACGTCGATGGAGCAGGTGCTCAAGGTAGATCCCACCTGCGTTGTCCGCTTCAAGGGACGCAAGAATCTGGACCACGAGTCGAAGATCGTGCTTCGCTTCTGTATCGTCACCCTGATTCTGGCCGCCTTTACAATACTAACGCTTAAGATACGATAAAAATGGAAAAACTGGTAGTTCTTGGTGCCGGAGAGAGTGGCACAGGTGCTGCGATACTGGGCAAGGCGAAAGGCTATGAGGTGTTTGTTAGCGATATGGGAACCATCAAGGAACCGTATCGCGCGATGCTCGACCAGAATGGCATTGCCTGGGAGGACGGAAAGCATACCGAAGAGCGTGTGCTCGCGGCGGATCTGGTGGTGAAGAGTCCCGGTATTCCGAATAACGCGCCGCTAATAGTACAACTCGTAGAGAAGGGTACACCCGTTATCTCGGAGATAGAGTTTGCTTCGCGTTATACGCAAGCCAAGATGATATGTATCACGGGTTCGAACGGCAAGACGACAACCACCTCGCTGGTGTTTGACATGTTGCGCCGTGCCGGACTGGACGTGGGCCTAGCCGGAAATATCGGCAACTCGCTGGCTCTGCAGGTCGCACGCGAGGACCACGAGTACTACGTGATCGAACTCAGCTCGTTCCAGTTGGATAACATGTACGACTTCCGCGCCGACGTAGCCATCCTTCTGAATATCACGCCCGACCATCTGGATCGGTATGACTTCTGCTTCCAGAACTACGTGGATGCTAAGTTCCGTATCACGCGCAACCAGACCAAAGAGGATGCCTTTATCTACTGGGCCGAAGATCCGGTCATCAGTCGCGAGATGGAGAAACTGAAACTTGGTGCTACCTTGTATCCCTTCGGTTTCGAACTGCCTTCGCCGCTGCCCGTCGGTCCCGACGAACTGGCGCTGCGCGGCAAGCACAACCAACTCAACTCGATGGCGGCCACGATTGCTGCTCGCGTAGTGGGCATCAAGAATGAGGTGATTCGCGAGAGCCTGACCACCTTTGGTGGTGTAGAGCATCGTCTGCAATACGTGGCCACCGTACGTGGTGTACGCTATATCAACGACTCCAAGGCAACCAACGTCAATTCCTGCTGGTATGCCCTCGAGTCGATGACCACGCCTACCGTACTGATTCTGGGTGGTAAGGACAAGGGTAATGACTACTCCGAGATTGATGAACTGGTGCGTGAGAAATGCCATACCCTAGTGTTTATGGGACTGCACAACGAGAAACTGCACGAACACTTCGACTCATTTGGTCTCCAGATAATTGACACCGACAACCTGCACGACGCCGTACAGGGAGCCTATGAGGCCGCCCGGGAGGGGGACACGGTACTGCTCTCGCCTTGCTGCGCCAGCTTCGACCTGTTCCGTTCGTACGAGGACCGCGGCGAGCAGTTTATGGCGGCGGTAAGGGCGCTGTAGGGGATAATTGAGATTTGAAATTTGACATTTGAATGGAACGCAATTCCGACATAGATAGAACCTTTTGGGGATTGTTTTTGATCCTTATTGTGGTGGCGATTGTGGCCTTGTTCTCGGCCAGCAGTACGTTGGTCTACAAGAGTACGTCCGTTTTTAGTACGGTGGGCCAGCAGGTTGTATTCCTTGCTTTCGGCGTGCTGATGGCGTATATTGTTCAGTTTATGCCTTCGCTATGGATTCGCAGAGCCAGTTACGGACTGCTTGCTATCGCGATATTTCTATGCCTATGTACGATGTTCCCGAGGTTGCCTTTTGTGGAGACTATCAACGGAGCATCGCGTTGGGTGCGCATATGGAAGATATCGTTTCAACCCTCGGAGTTGGCCAAACTGTCGATGGTGATTGTCGTGGCAGACCTGCTCTCGCGGGCTAAGACGGATGAGGAGAAAAAGCGGTACTTCTACTGGACGGCTGCTATCGCCGCCGTTACGACGCTCCCTATTCTGCTGGGTAACCTATCTACTGCCATTCTTATCTGGGCGATTTTTATAGCCTTGTTATTCCTGGCTCGCATCTCGTGGAAATATATCGCGATGTGCGTGGTTGTTCCGCTGGTACTGCTTGCATGCATACTGGCTGTGGCCAAATTTGCCTACGTGGACCAGGGTCGGAAGATGCCCGGTCCGCTCTCGCGTGCTGAGACATGGGTGAACCGCGTAGATGAGTTTGCCGATAAGTTCCGTGGACCGTCTGCTGAGCAGCAGGCCGAGTTGGCACAATTGACCCCCGAACAGCAACGTGCTCGCGAGAAAGCACAGATACTGGAGGATATGCGCAACAAGAACAGTCAGCGCACCTTCTCCCTGCTGGCCGTGTGGCGTGGTGGCAAGTCGCCTCTTGGCGTGCTGCCCGGTAACAGTAAGGAACGTGATTTTCTGCCGGTGGCCTATGCCGATTATATCTTTGCCATTATCGTTGAGGAGTCGGGCGTGATAGGTGCTGCTTTTCTGATGTTCATCTTCCTGGCTATATTATTCAGAGCGTGCTATGTGTCGAGTCGTTACGACGACTATGCGGCTATGCTTATGATGATGGGCTTGGCGCTGATGCTGACATGCCAGGCGCTGATATCCATGGGCGTGGTCGTAGGGCTTGGTCCTGTGACCGGACAGCCTCTGCCGCTCATTACGCGCGGCGGAACGAGTGCCGTCGTTACCAGCCTGTATTTCGGTATCATGATGTGCGTGAGCCGCGAACAGGAACGTCTGCGTCGCCGCGTCAAGGGCACGGAGAAGGCTAGCGAGAGTGACGTGCCGGAACTGGTTATCCTGGAACAGGAGAAGAAAGAGCCGGCAGAAGAACCTGTTGCATTAGAAATAGAAGAACTGCCCACTGAGGCATAACATACATCGCTATGAAATACTTGATTTCCGGAGGGGGAACCGGAGGACATATCTTCCCCGCAGTAAGTATTGCCAATGCGCTTCGCGAACTGGACCCCGAGGCTGATATCCTGTTTGTGGGTGCTCTCGGGCGCATGGAGATGGAACGCGTGCCGGAAGCCGGTTATAAGATTATCGGTCTTCCCGTGCGTGGTTTCAACCGTGCGCAGCCATGGAAGAACGTATCGGTACTAATCGATCTCATGCGTTCGATGCATCAGGCGCGTCGTATCATTCGCGACTTCCGTCCTGATGTAGGTGTAGGCGTAGGTGGTTATGCTTCGGGCGCGGCTATGAAAGTGGCGGCACGTATGGGTGTGCCTATCTTGCTCCAGGAGCAGAACGGCTTTGCGGGCGTCACGAACAAACTGCTCAAGAACGACGCCAGTAAGATATGCGTCGCCTATCCCGATATGGAGCGTTTCTTCCCTGCGGAGAAAATCATACTGACCGGTAATCCCGTTCGCCAGAACCTGCTGAATGGCGAAGGGCGAAAGGTTAAAGGTGAAAAGAACTTATTGGTTATCGGCGGTAGTCTGGGCGCACGAACTATCAACGAGGCTATCAAAGCTGCATTGCCGGAACTAAGCAAAGCTAAGATTCATGTCGTTTGGCAAACAGGTAAGGTGTATTTCGAGCAATGCAAGGCGGCATGGGAAGCGGCCGGTAGTCCGAAGAATATTGAGTGTCTGGCATTCCTCAACGACATGCCCGACCGCT
>JAFPLG010000089.1 GCA_017402895.1 Paludibacteraceae bacterium | reverse complement strand
CATCCCGCACACGATTGTTGAGAATGTCCCTGATCCTTTATTGGAGGTGTTACTAACCCCAAAATAGAATCTCCCAAATTATATGCGATTGTATGTGTAAATGGGGTGATGTCTTCTATATCTACTCGTGGTAAACTTAAATAGACACTTTTGCTACTACATAATTCACTCGTGAGTGATAGTATGTGTTCATTACAGTATGTGTATCCCAATGTGCTTAGTGCAAAAAAGAAAATAAATATTCGTTTCATATTACTTTCGTTGTTGATTATTTGCTAGTATTTTTATATTTCACTTTATTCGTTGCCACCCGCATCTACTTCCTTCAAGCATTATGTTCCCTGTATATGTGCCCCAAAAGTATGGTGTCATTATATTATCTTGATTGACTGAATGCACCTGAATAAACACAAAATCGTAATAAACATTCCCTTTTCCGACCCATCGATATTCATTATGTTGGTACGCAATATTTTCCTTCCATCGTCGTTTATCTTCTTTTAAACTTATAATATGTCCGGCAATAGATGTTGTGTCGAGAAATAAAACAGTTCTGTGATCATAATTTTCTAGTTCATAGCACACAGGATGCCAGCCCTTCCGCATGATACCACAATTTTTCAGCGTGTTATTCTTATATCGTTGCCAAGTTCCGTCAATATGAAGCACTAAAACGTTAAAAGAATCTGTTTTGCATTTACAATCGGAGCCTAATTGATATGCTCCAGCATTGAAATGATATCTCCCTTCCCAAAGTTCTAGTGGAAATGATGATACATTCATCACTCCGCCTCCCTTGTATGGTTCTTGTTTCTTCTGTTCTTCTTCAATCCGCTCTTTTTTTTTCTCTCGGTCTCCATCTATGTTCTTTCTTCCCATACTCTTTATTTCCAACGGATACTCGCACCTCTTTGCGGCAGGCATGATGGGATAAACAAGTGAGTCGTTGTATTTTATGATATACAACTCTTGTTGCGGTATATATATGGTGTATTGCCGTGTGGTGACATCCATCATGTCTCGTTGCGTTTCGTACAGATAAAGCGTGTCGCCTTTTGTGCGTGCGGCTTTTAGTCGACGACCTTGGCTGAGCGTGATCTGCAGACTGTCTCTCTGCCACCACAGCCCTAAGGTCGATCTCCCAGCCAACGAACTGTCTGCGGATTCTATCGGACCTACAACCTCTCCACATAGAGGCTGTTTGCCATAGTCTCCGACAACATACCCTTTCTTCACTCCGCAAGCGGAGAGAAGAACCGATAGCATCACTATGTAAATTATCTTCTTCATCCTTATTCAGGAAATTCCATCAAGTATTTTTTTCAAAATCACGGAATAATATATATAATATATTATAGGTTGGGGTGGGATACGATGTAGTCTCGACTATGTCTCGACTATGTATCGACTCAGTCCTTTTGTGTGGTGAATGAACTTTTTGTCAGAATCGTTTCTCAACCAGCACTTTCAGTCCGTCCTGAACGATTTTTATATGTATGTCTTTCTCCATCTCCACCGGGTCGCCATCGATATGGAAGGCCGAAGCCGTCTCGCGCTCTACCCATACCTCTCGGGCACGAATCGTGTCCATAAACAGGCTGTTGTCTATCGACTTGGTAAACAGCCTCAGCGCCAGTCCCGGTGCTCCCAGCAGCGCACTGCTGCTCATGATGCATATATCCATCTTGCCGTCCTGCACGCTGGCCTTAGGAGCGATATAGGCTTCGTAGCCCCACTGGCTGGCATTGGCAAAGGTCATCAGAAAGGCTTTGTGCGTCACGTCGATGCCGTCGCCCCGCAGGTGGTAGGTCTCCGGACGATAACGCAGCACGTCCTTCAGCACGTTCTGCAGATACGTTGCAAACCCGCGCTTGGTCGAACCTGCAAACTGGTCTGCTATGAGTGCATCAAAACCCGTGCCACACGTGCTTACAAACAGCCGCTCGTTGGCCAGTCCGTAGTCTACGCTGATGGGTTCCGAGTGATTGAGCATCTCTATCGCGCGATTGGTCCTCACCGGTATGTCCAGGTGGCGTGCAAAGCCGTTGCCACTACCCATCGGCAGTATGCCCATCGCTGTGTTCGTGTCCCGTAGTCCGCGAGCCACCTCGTTCACCGTGCCGTCACCGCCTACGGCCACTACCGCGTCAAAACCCATCTCCGCAAACTGATGGGCCAACTCTTCGGCATGACCCTGGCGCTCAGTGAAGACGATGTTCTCCAGCCACTGCTCGTGGTCCAGCGTCTCGCGGATCAGCTTGGGCAACTTGCGCTTGTTCTGCGTACCCGATATAGGGTTGATAAGAAAAGCTATATTTTTCATCGTTCTAATTTTATCGGGCGCAAAATTATAAAAAAATTTGCATATATGCAAGAATTTTTGTACTTTTGCACCAAAATCGGGTCAAAATGTCCGATATACACGTGTTTTGCGCATATTTAATAACCCCTTAAAGCGATATTAACCATGAATTTTTCGTCATCAGATCTGAGCCAATTAGAGGCTCGTGGCATCACGGTTGAACAGGCGCAAGCCCAACTCGATGCTTTCCGCACCGGTTTCCCGCCCCTCGACATCGTAGCTCCCGCTTCCGTCAAGAACGGCATCCTCGCTCCTAAGAAAGAGGAGCAAGAGCAGTATATCCAGGCTTGGCAAGACTATCTGGCCGAGGGACACAAGATCCTGAAGTTTGTGCCCGCTTCCGGCGCCGCCAGTCGTATGTTCAAGAAACTCTTCGAGTACCTTGAGAACGGTGAGGAAACCGAGGCTATCCGTATCTTCCTGGCCCACCAGTCGGAGTTTGCTTTCGGTCCGCAACTTGAGGGCAAGAAGGGACAGGAGGCTGTGCGCTACCTGCTCGAGGATATGCACTATGGTCAGCTGCCCAAGGGCCTGCTCCTCTTCCATAAGTATCGCGACGGCGCACGTACGCCCGCGTTGGAGCATCTCGTAGAGGGTGCGCAGTACGCGGCCAGCCAGGGCAAAGTACACCTCCATTTCACTGTTTCCCATGAGCATTTGCCCCTCTTCCGCCAGCATATTGCTGAGCACCTGACGGAATATGAGAACAAGTATGGCGTCAAGTATGATATCACCTTCTCCGAACAACTGCCGTCCACCGACACACTGGCCGGAAATCCCGACGGAACACCCTTCCGCACCGCTGATGGTAAATTGCTCTTCCGCCCGGGCGGACACGGTGCACTCATCCAGAATCTCAACCAGCAGGATGCCGACGTGATCTTTATCAAGAATATCGACAACGTCGTGCCTGACCGACTCAAGAAGGATACGATCCGCTACAAGCAAATCCTGGCCGGCGTACTCGTCACCGAGCAGAAACGTGTGTTCCAGGCGCTCCAGGATCCGAACCTCAGCGATGAGGAGCGTCAGAAACTCAATCGTCCTATCCGCGTGTGCGGCGTAGTGAAGAATACCGGCGAACCCGGTGGCGGACCGTTCTTGGTTCGCGATGCCGACGGCTCTATCTCCTACCAGATTCTCGAGTCCAGCCAGATCAGCGACCCGTCGCTCATGGCACAATCCACCCACTTCAATCCGGTGGATCTGGTCTGCGCTACCCGCGACTACGAGGGACGTCCGTTCAACCTGCCCGACTATGTCGATCCGGCTACGGGCTTTATCTCGCATAAGTCGAAGGATGGCAAGGACCTGTTGGCACTCGAGTTGCCGGGCCTGTGGAACGGCGCGATGGCCAAGTGGAACACCATCTTCGTCGAAGTGCCCGTCTCCACCTTCAATCCGGTTAAGGAAGTCAACGACCTGCTCCGCGACCAACACCGCTAAACAAAACAACAAGCCCGGCACACTCGTGTCGGGCTTATTGTATGCTATTAGCCATTAGCCTGCCGCCGACGGCTAGAGCCGCGTCGGTGGTACACCGTACTTCACCAGTATCTTGCCGCCTGCCGGACGACCAGGAGCTTCTGCCGGCATGATAGTATCCGTGGGCTCAGCCTGGATGGTGTCTGCTTGCGACGGCATGGTGTCGGTCTTCATCACCGGTACGCCGTACTTAGCCACCACTTTGCCGTGGTCTGCCTTGCTGCTGGTCGCCTTCTGGCTGTGACATCCAACGAGTGCCAAACTCGCTGCACCCAACAGCAGATTCATTCCTGTCAAAAAACGTTTTTTCATAAATTTAAGTTCATAAATTTTCAATTTTCAATTCTTCTACTTCAATCTGTAACTGATTGCATCCTCCGAACTGCGAACGGCGCATCACCTTCTTGCACTCCGGGGCTATTCGCAGCAGTTCTAGCTGGTAGCAATTCCTGAACACCGCATCTCCCATCTCGGCCAGTCCGCTGCCCAGTCTTGCCGTGCGCATCTGGCTGCATCCCTCAAAGGCCGACTCTCCCAGCACACGCAGTCCGTTCGGCAGTTCCGCCTCGCGTAGCGATATACAATTACTGAACGTGCGCGTGCCTATACGCGCGATTCGTTCCGGCCACACGATATGCTCCAGTGCCTTGCATTCGTAGAACGCTTCGTTGCCTATCACGTGCAGCTGCTCCGGCAGCACAACGGTCTTCAGTTTGCCGCAGTAGGCGAATGCCTGAGCACCTATCTCTATGGCCGACTTGGGCAGCACTACCGTATGCAACGCCGTGCAGTGACTCATCAGTCCGTGTTCTATCGTCCGCAGCCCTTCCGGCAGTGCGATGGAGTCGAGTGCCGTACAGTGGCTGAAAGCACCTACGCGTATGGCCTGTATCTTCTTCGGCAGCACGACGGTTTGCAAGCTGCTGCAACCCGAGAAAGCATACGCCCCTATGCTGCGTATGTTCTCGCCCATCCGGATCGATTCGAGTCCCGTAGCGCCCTTGAAGGCCGCATCCCCTATGGCTACTACGGCATACGTCTCTTTACCCAGTTGCACCGAATCCGGAATCCTTATCTCCCCGCAGTATGCACCGATCTCTGCCGATGGTGCCGCCACTTCTACAATCCCTTCCGGCGCCTGACGCAGGATATGATAGGCCAGCCCGCCGCTTGTGAAGTCCTCCACTGGTCGGGGCTTCTTGGCTTCTGCCGAGAGAACGCATGTCATGATGAGCACCACGGTCGTGGTCATCCTGGCGATCCTATGTAGCAGTCGTCTCATACCCTAATTCGCATCAAAAATCGTGCAAAGGTATGAAAAAATTTGCATATATGCAAAAAAAAGCGTAATTTTGTAGTCGTTTTTGGTGAGAACGAACCCATGGACACGATTTGTGCGATATCTACAGCCTATGGTCAGGGCGGAATAGCCGTCCTGCGCGTCAGTGGTCCCCGGGCCCTGGCTGTTGTCAACTCGCTCTTCGTGGGCCGACGCCCGCTTCTCGAGGCGCCTGCTTATTCGGTGCTGCACGGCACGATTCGTCGCGGCGATGAGCTGCTCGACGAGGTGCTGCTCACCGTCTTTCGCGCCCCCCATTCCTATACCGGAGAAGATGTCGTGGAGATAGCTTGCCACGGCAGTCTCTATATCCAGCAGGAGATGCTCCGATGGCTGGTTGATGCCGGTTGCCGTATGGCTCGTCCGGGCGAGTTCACCCAGCGCGCCTTTCTCTCCGGTAAGATGGACCTGACGCGAGCCGAGGCGGTGGCTGACCTGATAGCTTCTCAGTCGCGTGCCGAGAAAGACCTGGCGCTCAGTCAGTTGCGCGGTAGTGTGTCCTCACGGATAGCCCAGTTGCGCGACCGCCTGCTTCATCTCACATCGCTGCTCGAACTCGAACTCGACTTCGCCGATCATGAGGAATTGGAGTTTGCCGACCGAGACCAACTGCGTAGCCTGGCCGATGAGATAGTTGATACGCTCCGTTCGCTCACCGACTCCTTCCGCACCGGCAATGCCATCCGCCATGGTATCCCCGTGGCTATCGTGGGCGCACCGAATGCCGGTAAGTCCACACTGCTGAATGCCCTGCTGGGCGAGGAGCGGGCTATCGTGAGCGACATCAGCGGCACCACCCGCGATACGGTCGAGGACACCCTCCTCATCGATGGCGTTCTGTTCCGATTGGTAGATACCGCCGGTATTCATCATACAGATGACCATCTGGAACAACTCGGTATCGAGCGCAGTCTCGAGGCAGCCCGTCGTGCACAGATCGTTCTCGAAGTCATTGATG
>JAFPLG010000088.1 GCA_017402895.1 Paludibacteraceae bacterium | reverse complement strand
TTCTTTTTCTTTCTTTGTTAAATTAGCAATATCAATTTGCGTCTGGTGTGCGTTTTTGTAATCTTTCCTCTGCACATATAATTCCAATTTCTTATTTAAATCAATTAATTCAGAAGAAGGTTTTATTATGTAATTGCTATATTTTTCTTCATATTTTTTTTGTAAATCTTTTAATTGGGAATTATGTTCTTCTTCTAATTTAGTTTGCATTTCTTGGAATTTTCCATTTAATTCATAAAATTTTTTATCCATTTCTTTGTTAAATTCATCTAATTCTTCTTTTTGAATTCTTTCTAATTCATCCTTTTCTTTAACTGTTTGAGATTTTTTATCTAATAAATTTTTTTTATTTTTAACTTTTATTAATTGAGCAATTTTCTTTTGGGCTAAGTCTGCTTCTACGAATTTTGCTTCAACTTCACATTTATAACTGGCAACAGGCTCTGCCTCGTCTCCAAGATGCCGCCCAACTCCATCGCGACTATATGGCTCGTCTATACCGACGCGAGGGAATCTGGCCCTACCTGGAGCGAGAGGTGAGTACCGTGCCGACCATGAATGCAGAGCCAAATGCCGTTGGGCAATTCATGGCCCGCATCAAGGATGTACTCCCCAGTGGCGAAATCCTGCTGGAGGATGAGCAGGGGAAAGAACGAAAATACCACTTTAAGCAAGTGAGATACGTAGTATAATTTTTAATTTGAAATTTTTAATTTCTACTTATATGCAAAGCATTATCATTACCGGCGGTGCCGGATTTATTGGAAGCCATGTCGTGCGGCTGTTCGTCAACAAGTACCCCGACTACCGTATCATCAACGTGGATAAGTTGACCTACGCGGGCAACCTGGCTAACCTCAAGGACATCGAAGATCGTCCCAACTATCGCTTCGTACGGGCCGATATCTGCGACTTCGACACCATCTATCGCCTCATGCAAGAGGAGAAGGTGACTGGCGTTATCCACCTGGCCGCAGAGAGCCATGTGGACCGCTCTATCAAGGATCCGTTTACCTTTGCCCAGACCAATGTCATGGGTACGCTCAGTATGCTCCAGGCCGCTAAACTCTACTGGGAACAATTGCCGGAGAAATACGAGGGCAAGCGCTTCTACCATATCTCGACCGACGAGGTATACGGCGCACTCGAGATGACCAATCCCGAGGGTATTGAACCGCCGTTTACCACCAAGGCTTCCTCGGCGGAGCACCACTTGGCATACGGACGCGACTTCTTCTACGAGACGACCAAGTACAATCCGCACTCGCCCTATTCGGCCTCCAAGGCATCCAGCGACCATTTCGTTCGGGCTTTCCACGACACCTTCGGCATGCCGACTATCGTGACCAACTGTTCCAACAACTACGGTCCGTACCAGTTCCCCGAGAAACTGATTCCGCTCTTTATCAACAATATCCGTCATCGCAAACCCCTGCCCGTCTATGGTAAGGGAGAGAACGTGCGCGACTGGCTGTTCGTTGAGGACCATGCACGCGCTATCGACCTGATTTTCCATAAGGGAACTATCGCCGAGACCTATAATATCGGTGGCTTCAACGAATGGAAGAATATCGACATCATCCGTACGGTTATCAAGACAGTCGATCGTCTGCTGGGTCGTCCCGAGGGCGCTGACCTGGACCTCATCACCTACGTGACCGACCGTGCCGGACACGATATGCGTTACGCCATCGATAGCACGAAACTGCAGCGCGAACTGGGCTGGGAACCGAGTCTGCAGTTTGAGGAAGGTATTGAGAAGACGGTCCGTTGGTATCTGGACCATCAGGACTGGCTGGATAATATCACGTCGGGTGACTACGAGAAATATTACGACGAGATGTACAAGAATCGTTAATTCGATTCCGTACGCATACTGAATTCGCAACCGCAATACTGCTGGTTGTAGAAACCGAATTGGCGCAAGAGTTCGTTGCGGCGCTGCTGCAGCCCTCCTTTGCGCCAGTTTTGTGCCCAGAATAAAGGTGATAGGTTATTGGTGAGCGGTGAGCGGAGTTGTTCTTCCGCCCATAGGCCGGCAGCGTTGATCTGGTCCAGACTCTTCCAGCGCGAAGAAGCCAGGGTCGTGGCAAACCACGGGATACCTTTCTGCTGGGCCATACGGGCTGCGGCCAGCAGTCGATGACGAAAACACGCCGCACAGCGATTACCCCGTTCGGGTTCATGCTCCAGTCCGCATACTGTCTGCCTCCATGCCGTATGGTCGTAGTCGCCGTCTATCCATCTCACGCCCAGACTGTCGGCATGACGCTTGCTCTCCTCTTTTCGAATCAGGTATTCTTCGTCGGGAAAGATATTCGGATTGTAGTAGTAGATGACGGGCGTGATATGATGGGCCAGCAGCCACTCTACAATGGCTGAACTGCAAGGCGCACAACAGGCATGAAGCAGCACTGTCTGCAACCCCTCCGGAACCTGTATGGGAGAATTACCTTTCACCTTTCAGTTTCTATAGCGCTATCTTGGCGCTAATAGGATAGTGGTCCGAGTAGTTGACCTCATCTATTGTACAGTCCAGAGGTGTCAGTTCCGGCGAACACAGGATATAATCAATTCGGAAGGGGAAGGTCCAATCCCGTCCGGCCACGTCTACCGACACGAAGAACGTGCTACCCATCCGTCCCCAGGAAGTACTCAGAAAAGCATCCGTCAGTCCCTCCGCTATGGTGCGGTACGAAGCCGAGAGAGGTGTGTCGTTGAAGTCACCTACCACCAGCACCGGATAGGGCGAGCGCTCTATCTCTTCCCGCACGGCCTGTGCCTGTTCCGTGCGTCCTTTGCCCTTGCCCCATATCGAGGGAAGCATATGATACAGACGACGCAGACTGCCCATGGCCGTCGAGTCGCGCAGCGAGTCGGCACTGAATCGGAACGACTCCAGGTGGTTGCAGAACAGCCGCAGCGTGTCGTCCTCCACCACGATATCACAACGGCACGTGCTGTTCGAGCGGGACTCGAAGTCCACGTTCTCGCGGTCCAGAATCGGGTATTTCGAGAAGACGGCATTGCCAAACTGGCGACGGTTGTTGTGCACCGAGAAGGCAAAATAGCAGTAGGGATATGCCTGCATCGCATCGCGCAGTTCGCCCAGGGTCAGGTACTGGTTGTCCTGGTAGACCTCCACCTCTTGCAGACATACGATATCGGCATCGGTGCGCAGGATGTACTGCAGCACTTCGTTCTGTTCGGGTTTCTGGAATCCACCCATCCGCTGGGTGTTGTAGCTCAGCACAATAATCGTTCGGTCCGTCTCGGCCACTTTTCGTGCCGTGCCGTGCGAGATGGTATACATCCCCACCCAGAGCAGACCTGCCAGCAACACCAGCAAGAAAATCCATAGGATAATATGTCGCGAACGGTGACGTGCCATCTTTTTCGGGTCCGGAGCCTACTCCGGTTACTTCGGATCAAGTATGATCAGCGGTATCACCATCTCCTCCAGCGATATGCCGCCGTGTTGGAAGGTATTGCGATAGTGCTGAGCGTAGTAGTTGAAATTATTCGGGTAACCGAAAAACTCGTTGCCGGCGCAGAACATATAGCTGCTGCTCACGTTCGGGCAGGGCAGTCCTACGCGTTTGGGGTCGGCTATCGTCATCACGTTCTTCGACTGGCAGTTGAGCGACTTGCCCACCTTGTACCGCAGGTTCGTGTTGGTATTCTTATCACCGATAATCTGCACGGGGTTCTGCACGCGCACCGTTCCGTGGTCCGTCGTGATGACGATGCGGTAACCCAGTTCGGCGATACGTCGCAGCATGAAGTACGTGGGTGAGTGGCGGAACCAACTCTTCGTCAGACTCATATAGGCGGCTTCGTCACCGGCCAACTCACGCATCATCTTGCTCTCCGTACGCGAGTGAGAGAGCATGTCGATGAAGTTCAGCACCACGATATTCAGCGGTGTCCGCAGTCCCTTGAACTGACGGGTGATCTTCTCGCAAAACTCACTCTCGTTCACTTTGTAGTACGAGAACTCTTCCTTCCGGCGATAACGATCCAGTTGAGTCTGTATCAGGTCTTTCTCGCATAGGTTCTTGCCTTCTTCCTCTTCTTCCTCCACCCAGAACTGCGGATACATCTGCTGTATCTGCAGCGGCATCAGTCCAGAGAAGATCGCATTGCGGGCATATTGTGTAGCCGTAGGCAAAATAGAGCAATAGAGTTGTTCGTCCGTGACTGTCAGGAAGTCGCTGAGCATCGGCTGAATCGTCTTCCACTGGTCGTAGCGGAAATTATCGATCACCACCAGAAAGACCTTCTCGCCGCGGTCCAACATGGGGAACAATACGCGCTTGAATACGTCGGACGACATCATCGGGCGTTCATCGCCGGTGAACCACTCCTCGTAATGGCGCTGCACAAACTTAGCAAAGGCGGCATTGGCTTGCTGGCGTTGCATCTGTAGCATCTCGCGCATCGACGAGTCGACGTCCTGCAGCTCCAGTTCCCAGTGGGTCAGCGTACGCTCTACGGCTTGCCACTCTTCTATGGTCGAGGCGGTGTCGATGAGGTACGTGATGTCGCCCCACTCCTCCCGGTAGGTCTTGTTCGTGTGTTCGCTCAGGATGTCCCGCTGATGGATGTGCTTCTTTAGGCACATGAGTATCTGACTCGGATTGACGGGTTTGATCAGGTAGTCGGCTATCTTCTCGCCGATAGCTTCCTCCATGATACGTTCCTCTTCGCTCTTGGTGATCATCACCACGGGTATCTCCGGATGAAGCCGCTTGATTTCCTGCAGCGTCTCCAGTCCGCTCAATCCCGGCATGTTCTCGTCCAGAAATACGATATCCGGCCTTGCCTGATGGCAAAGCTCAATGGCATCCTGCCCGTTGGTCGCGGTCAGCACGTCATACTGTTTGTCCTTTAGGTAGATGATGTAGGGCTGCAGCAGATCAATCTCGTCGTCAGCCCAGAGTATTTGGCTCATAGTGTCTCCATTTGTTTATCAGGTTCGACATGTCCTGAGGCCACTCACTATCAAATAGCATCCTCTCGCCCGTGCGCGGGTGGGTGAATCCTATCGTTTTCGCGTGTAGAACCTGGCGCGGACAGAGCTCAAAGCAGTTGCGTATATACTGTGCGTACTTCTGTGTGCGCAGTCCTTTCAGTATCTCCATACCGCCGTATTTCTCGTCCGCAAAAAGCGGATGACCGATATGGCGCATATGCACACGTATCTGGTGCGTACGTCCTGTCTCCAGTCGGCATTCCACCAGTGTCACGTACGGAAAGCGCTCCAGCACGCGCCAGTGGGTCACTGCCTCCTTGGCATTCGGATTCTCTTCCGGGTCCCATACACGATAAATCGTGCGGTCTCTATTATCACGAGCCAATGCTCCAAAAATCGTGCCACTCTCCTCCTGAAAAGTTCCCCATACCAGCGCGTTGTACGTGCGGTCAATCGTGTGTTCGAAGAATTGCCAACCCAGGTTTGTCTTGGCCTCCGGCGTCTTGGCAATCAGCAGCAGTCCACTCGTGTCCTTGTCGATACGGT
The DNA here is from genome assembly GCA_017402895.1 of Paludibacteraceae bacterium. Classification (GTDB taxonomy): domain Bacteria; phylum Bacteroidota; class Bacteroidia; order Bacteroidales; family Paludibacteraceae; genus Colicola. The sequence goes on along the minus strand of JAFPLG010000088.1, from coordinate 2,218 downwards.
GCACCAGTCCGATCTCCGGGTTGTTGATGTCGATCGGCTGCTGACTACTGAATGCTGACTGCTGGAAATGATAGGCCAGGGCATGAAGAAGCGTATGCTCGTAGTTGCCGTGTCCGGGATGCACCACCATGCCGGCCTCTTTGTTCACCACCAGCACGTCCTCGTCTTCGTATACGATATTCAGCGGGATCGGTTCCGGCACTATGGTCGTGTCGTGGGGTTCATGGTCCAGCAGCACCTGAACCACGTCCAGCGGCTTCACCTTGTAGCTGCTGTTGACCGGCTTGCCGTTCACCCACACATGCCCACCGTCAGCGGCTTGCTGAATGCGGGTACGCGATGTGTCCGACATGTGCTCGGCCAGGTATTTGTCGATGCGTACCTGGGCTTGCCCCTTGTCCACCTCACAACGCCAGCGCTCGAATATTTCATCAGAACCAACGGTCATCTTCGTTGAGCTGATCTATGGTGTCCGGTTGTGCGATCTCTTCCTTGGATTCTTCTGCGCTGCGGGTCTCGTAGATATCTTGTAGTTTGCGCTCTACGTTACGCGTGAGCATAATCATCACCTCGTCGCCGTCTATGGCGTCCGAACCCTTCAGCGGCGATTGGGTATATACCTTGAATTTGCCCATGTTGTCGTCTGTCACGGGTTCGTCAAACTCATAGGCACCCAGTGTCAGTTCGTTGGCTTCCAGTATGGCCTTGGCTTCTTCCAGCGTCTTACCCAGCAGATCCGGCACCTTCACGGCATGCGTGCCGCCCTTGTTGCCCGAACCTACGATCAGCACGATGCTGCTTCCTTCTTCTACGCGCTCGCCCGGCGACAACTTCCTGCCGTTCAGCGACAACCCAATCACGATGTCGCGGTGCTCATAGGGCTGATAGACCATGTTCGTCACGCGCAGTCCCATCGCCTCGATGGTGGCTGTAGCCTGACGATAACTCAGCAGCGTCACGTCCGGCACGGGGATTCTCCGCTTGCATTTTGCATTCATCACGACGTAGATCAATCTGTGTCTCTTGGCGCGACTCATGGCCACCGGCGTCTGCTCTATCACGATACCACGCGGCACCTTGGTCGTATAGACCGAGTCAATCACCTTGATCTCCAGTCCTACCGACTCGGCCAGTGTCTCCGCTTCGTCTATCATCATGCCTTTTATGTTCGGCACTTCCACTTCAACACCGTGATCCGTATATAGATTCAGCCATCCGTATAGCAAAATCACTAACAGAACAACCGCCAAAATGGCCATAAAAACGTTAATACACACAAAAAGTGTCTTAGATTTCGTCTGAAATGCTTTAAATTTCATAATTCTATTAAAAAAATCGTGCAAATTTACATTTTTTTTTGGATATATGCAAAAAATGTTGTAATTTTGCAGCCGATTTCTGAAAAAACAAGGAAATCAAATGTTAATATTAACTTTTTAAGGATAAAAAAATTATGAAGAAAGTTCTTTTCCTTGCAGTTGTTGCAATGGCCGCTATGGCTTGTGGTAACAAGGCTGCTGAGAATGCAGGCTGCAACGACACCACCGCTAACGACACCGTAGCAGAGGTTGTTACTGACACTGTAGCTGAGTAATTTCAGTAAAACGTTTATAGTAACGTTGGAAATGAGGCTGTTCAAGGAACAAGCCTCTTTTTTTTGTCCCTAACTCACCCCCCCTCTTTTACATCCCACAAAAAAAATAAGGTACGCGCACACACGCGTACCTTACCTTTCGCCATTGGCCATATGCCGCATGGCTATTTTGCTCCGGTTCTAAACCGGTTACAACTGCGGACCGGCAGCAACCAGTGCCTTACCTGCTTCGTTCGACGTATACTTGTCGAAGTTCTTGATGAAGCGAGCAGCCAGGTCTTTTGCCTTCACTTCCCACTCTGCAGCATCCTTGTAGGTGTCACGCGGATCCAGGATAGCAGGATCTACGCCCGGCAGCTGGGTCGGAACCTCGAAGTTGAAGAACGGAATCTTCTTGGTCGGAGCATTCAGGATGTCGCCACCCAGGATAGCATCGATGATACCGCGGGTGTCGCGAATCGAGATACGCTTGCCTGTTCCGTTCCAACCGGTGTTAACCAAGTAAGCCTTGGCGCCGCTCTTCTCCATGCGCTTAACGAGTTCCTCTGCATATTTGGTCGGGTGCAACTCCAGGAATGCCTGGCCGAAGCAAGCCGAGAAAGTAGGAGTCGGCTCGGTGATACC
>JAFPLG010000087.1 GCA_017402895.1 Paludibacteraceae bacterium | reverse complement strand
GGTCACGAAGACTACGATGTGTTCTGTCCGTCGGAGTATATCATCGAGCGCATGCTCAAGAAAGACCTGCTGATTCCCATTCAGAAGGACCTGATTCCTGACTCGATTAAGTATTTCGATAACATCTCACCCTTCGTGCTGAATAAGTTCCAGCAGATGGCGCCGAACGCCGATGTCAAGGTGAGCGACTACACCGCAGGTTACATGTGGGGAACGACTGGCTTTATTTATAACCCGCAATATGTTAACCGCGAAGATCTACAGTCGTGGAGTGCCATTCTGAACCCGAAGTTTGAGAATCGCATACTGATGAAAGATGCCTTCCGTGATGTATATTCCGTATTGGTTCTCTATGGTTATAGAAATGAGATTGAGTTTGGCGAAGTCACCCGTGACGACTTGGTAAAGAATATCACTCCAGAGCGCGTAGAGGTAGTCAAGGATATCCTGCTGGAAGCTAAGAAGCAGATCTGCGGATGGGAAGTGGACTTCGGTAAAGAAGAGATGACCAAGGGCAAGGCATGGCTCAATCTGAGTTGGTCAGGCGATGCACAGTTCGCTATCGAAGAGGCTGCCGAGATGGGCGTGATGCTCGACTATATCGTGCCGAAAGAAGGTTCGAACGTATGGTTCGACGGCTGGGTAATTCCTAAGTATGCCAAGAATACCAAGGCGGCCGCCTACTTCATCGACTATATGTGTAAGGCTGAGAACGCGCTGGCTAACATGGCTGAGATCGGTTATGTATCCTGCGCCGGTGGCGAGAAGGCTGCAGCTGTTATTTTGGCAGATCAGAACGATCCGGAGGCATGGCCTGAGACAGTAGATGCTTCGTATTTCTTCGGTCACGATCCAATCAAAGTGGGCGACGAGACACTGGACCCGCATAAACTACATCTTAACCCCGTTTACTACGCTGACAACAGCATTATCAACCGCTGCGCGCTGATGCACGACGCCGGTGACGCACAAGAGATGCTGCTCGAGATGTGGAACGAGATTAAGTTGGCCCGCTAATAACAAAACACCCTATTTATGGAGGAAAACAACAATATACCTATACTGGATTGTCCGTATGGCGACTACATGATCGGTGATGCCAGCGGCAAACTGATGAAGGAGTATGGTCGCTTCCCGTGTAAGATCAAGTGCGGCGTATATGCCCTACTCGTGCGCGGAACAGCGAGTGCGACAGTCAATATCACCGAATACTCTTTCAAGGCCAACGACGTGCTGCTGTTTGAGCCGGGCAACTTTCTGTTCATCCACGATGTATCGGAAGACGCACTGGTCTACTGGATTGTGTTTGGTAGCAGCTTCCTGGAGAAGCACACCTTCAACAACCGCATGTCGCTATCGGCTATGCAACTCAAGTCGCCGAAGCTGAGTCTGCGACAGGAACAAACGGATGTGCTCTGCAGCATGTACCAGACGCTCATCATGGCACTCAACACGCAACCGTCGATGCTGAGTACGGAGAAGATGGTGCATATTTTCAATCTACTCCAGACCAGCTATGTCAACGTGGCTCGTCAACAGAACGACGTCGAACTGCGTCCGCTGGATCGTAAGTCGGAGATCTATCACGAGTACTGCCAGTTGGTGGTGAAGCACTACCACGAGTGGCATCACGTGAACCAGTATGCGCAAGCTATGCGTATCACCCTGCCCCACCTCTGCTCCACGATTCGTCAGGTGAGCGAACGTACGGCCGGCGATATCATCAACGATGCCATACTGACCGACGCTAAGGCACAACTCAAAGTCACTAATCTGCAAATCAAAGAGATCGCCCTCTCGCTGGGATTTGACAACATCGCATTCTTCAACCGATTCTTCAAATCGCACGTAGGGGTCACACCGAAAGTATATCGTAATTCATAATTCATTTCGTTCAGATTCATTCGGGGTGCTGCAAGGCTGAGAACACACCCGCTGAACCTGAGCAGGTAATGCTGCTAAGGAAAATGAAAAACAAAACGTTTTATGCTGTTTGCTGCCTCGTGGCAGCCACTTCCATGAGCGGGACTCTCCTCGCTCAAGTAGAGAATCAAAAGGACTCGCTGACGCGCTATAAAGAGTTGGGCGAAGTCAGCGTCCAGGCTACGCGTGTCAAACAAGAGACGCTGAGCAACGATATCATCGGTTCGGAGGAACTCAACCGGGAGAATACGGGACAGAATCTGCCTTTCCTGCTGACCACCGTACCCGGACTGCAAGCCACTTCGGACGACGGTCTGGGCGTAGGTTATACCTATTTCCGCGTTCGCGGCACCGACCACACACGTATCAACATGACCGTCAACGACGTGCCGCTCAACGACCAGGAGAGCCAGACTGTCTTCTGGGTCAACATGACTGATATGTCGAGTTCGCTCACCAGTATCGACGTGCAACGCGGCGTGGGAACCAGCACCAATGGTTCGGCTTCGTTTGGCGCGAGTCTGAATATGCGAACGGATAATAGCGAAGTGCGAATGGCGAAGAACGAAGAGGATCGCAGTCATCTGAGCATTGCCTTCAACGGTGGTATGTACAACACGTTTCGCGAGATGGTGAGCGGCCATCTGGTCCTGCCCAATAACTGGTACGCCAACGCACGTTTTTCGAAGGTCAACTCCGACGGATTTCTCTATCGCACCAAGTCCGACCTGTATAGCTACTACGGCGACTTCGGATGGCGGGGCAGCAAGACTCAGGTGGAGGCACGCCTCTTTGGCGGCAACGAGAAAACCGGCATGGGATGGGAAGGTGTGTCGTACGACGTGGCCTATGGACTGAACGGAGCGGATCGTCGCTACAACCCGGCAGGTGAATATACAGTACCCGCAGCCAACGGTTCGGATTCGACGGTCTATTATCCCAACCAGACCGACAACTACGCCCAGCAACATGCGCAACTGAGCATCACCCATCGTTTCACGCCGCAGTGGTTGTTCCAAACCACGCTCCACTACACGCATGGAGGTGGCTTCTACGAGCAGTACAAGAAGAAGAAATACAGCTATTTCGGATTGGACACCACCATGGTGGCCGACCCAGGAAAGAAGAGTTATTCTCTCTACCAGAAATGGCTCGAGAACCACTTCTTCGGCGGCATCGTATCGGCTAAGTACGTGTCCAACCCCGTGGACGTACAGCTAGGCGCCGCAGCCAACTACTACATGGGCCATCACTGGGGTGTACTCGACTACCTAGCCAAACCGACGCTGACGCCACTCCCTGTGCACTATGAGTATTATCGCAATCGGGGTAATAAGATAGATGCGAACGCTTTTGCCAAAGCCAACTGGCGTATCATCCATCGTTCCCGAGAGGAGCTTGCGCTCTATGCCGACCTACAGTACCGCTTCGTGCGCTATACGCTCAGCGGCATCAACGACGAGACGATGAGCGAACTGCCGCTCTCGCAGGATTTTCATTTCTTCAATCCTAAGGCCGGACTGACCTATCAGAACGGCGGGCATCTGCTCTCGGCTTCGTTTGCTATGGCCAATCGCGAACCCAGCCGCAGCAACTATACGGAGAATATTGCCTTCGACCCGACGAGCAATACGTATTCCGGTACGATGCCCAAGACGGAGACACTCTACGACTATGAGTTGGGTTACACGTACGCGCACACGCGTTTTAATATAGGTATGAACCTCTATTTCATGGACTATGACAACCAGCTAGTACTCACAGGCGAATACAACGACGTTGGCAAATACCTGACGACGAATGTCAAGGACTCGTATCGTATGGGGGTTGAACTGACGGCCGGTGTACGCATCACCAATTGGTTCCGCTGGGAAGGCAACTTGGTGCTGAGCCGCAACAAGATTCGTAACTATCGTCAGCTGATCGACGTATATGATAACCAGAACGACTGGAACTGGGTGGGCCAAGACTCCGTCGTGGGTGATGTAACCATCGCTTTCTCGCCTTCGGTCACCGCTATGTCTCTCTTTACGTTTGACTATGCCGGATTCATGGCTACTATCCAGACCAATGTCGTCGGTCGCCAGTATCTGGACAACACGATGGACGTACATGCTATGCTCAAAGCCTATACCACAACGAATGTCCACCTCCAGTACCAACTACCTATGCAGAAGTGGTGTGCAGGGCGACGCGGTGTGCCCGAGATACGATTGAATTGTCAAATTAATAATATCTTCAACGAGAAATATGCCAACAACGGCGGCGCCGAAGCCAGCCGGTTCCAAGACGGCAGTCGTTGCACGTGGTACTTTGCTCAGGCGGGCATCAACGTACATGCCGGTTTCCAGGTGGATTTTTGAGCAGCCGGGAGATCCGTCTTGTTTTTAGAGGTCCAGAATCAGGGTCGGCACCAGATAGCCAGCCACCAGGAGCATGAGGTATAGCAGAAAGACTATGCCTCGGTGGATTGATTCCGTCTGACGGAAGAAGGTGGTCGCCATACCGCTAAGCATCACCAGCATGAGCGGCAGCGAGCGCATCGGTGTCATGGGATAGAGAACCATCACCATCGTAGCTGCATAGAAGAGCGCAAAGAGCGTCAGCACAGCTTGCTGGCGCACGCTGTCGCGGTCTACACGAATGACAGCAATAACAAAGAAATAGCACCCCATGAACATCAGCACGGCTTGCATGATCCAGTCCTCCGGATCGGCGCTCATAAAGATAAACTGCCTATCCAGCAAACCGACAAACGGATTGGACATCTTACCCAGGTATAAGCCAAGTCCCAGATAGATCACACACATCCCCAGCGCTATCAGCGTAGCCAGCATCGTACGCATACTGAATGCTGAGAGCACGATATAGGCTATCCAGATAAACGGGAAGAGCCATATCATGTCGGGCACCAAGAGCGTGGTTAGGAGCAGAAGAAGCGATGAGATAAACGCATCCTCCGTAGTATCTTTCTCGCGAAAGCCCCGATAGAGGATATGTAGGATAATGAGTACGGCACAAACCGCCACTTGTGCCTGCCATTGGATATGCAGGGAGGGAAACACGGATATTGCAGCCACGTATAATAGGGCCGGCAACATATCCGTCTCGCGCGTCATGCCGGAGAAGTGGAAGAAGAACTGCAATAGAGCGGCCCCAACCGCAGTGAGGCAGAGCGTCAGCAGCACCGTTCCTGTGGGTTGCTCACGAAATGAGGGTGTCCACAGCAAAACGAGCCCTACCAGTAGCAACAGTGCTACCGGTAGAGCCAGTTTGGTGATATGTTTGAGCAGATGACCCACTACTGCCTATCCGTTACTCGATAAATCCCTTGCGACGGAGCAGGTTTTGCGGGTCAGCCTCTTTGCCGCGGAACTCAAGATACAATTCCTTAGCATCGCGCGTACCGCCTTGCTCCAGCAGATGACGGAAGCGTTTAGCCACTTCAGGATTCAGGATATTACCGGTCTCCTTGAAGGCTGCAAACGCATCAGCATCCAGTACGGCCGACCAAGTGTAACTGTAGTAGCCTGCCTCGTAACCCGTGGTGAAGATATGGTTGTAGAACGTCGAACGATAGCGAACGATGATCTCCGGAATCATGTGCATCTTCTCCATCGAAGCAGCCTCAAACTGATCTACATCCAGTCCCTCGGCAGTGGTCAACTCATGATAATCCATATCCAGAATCGATGCAGACAGCAGTTCGGTGGTCACAAAGCCCTGGTTGAACTTACCGGCATTGTTGATTTTCTCAATCAGGCTGTCGGGGATAACTACGCCTGTCTGATAATGACGCGCATAGGTACGGATAATCTCCGGCTCGTAGCAGTAGTTCTCCATGAATTGCGAAGGAAGTTCCACAAAGTCGCGCGGCGTATTGGTGCCACTCAGACTCTGGTAGTGCGCTTTGCTCAGCAGTCCGTGCAGGGCATGACCGAACTCATGGAACAGGGTCTCTACGTCGTCCATCGAGAGCAGCGACGGGTTGTCCTTGGTGGGTTTGTTGAAGTTACCTACGTTGATGATTACCGGACGGTGATCTACGCCATCAGCATCTACGTACTGGCTCAGGATATTGTTCATCCAAGCACCCGGACGCTTGCCCGAACGGGGGAAATAGTCGGTATAGAGGATACCTACCAGCGATCCGTCCGCCTCGGTTACCTTGAACACCTCTACTTCGGGGTTGTAGACAGGCATACCCTCCAGTTTCTCGAAGTTGATGCCGTATAGTTTGTGTGCCAAGTCAAAAGCACCCTGACGAACATTGCTCAGTTCGAAGTAGGGCTTGAGTTCCTCCTCGTTGAGGTTGTATTTCTCTGCGCGCAGTTTCTCGGCATAGTACCACCAATCCCAGGGCTGCAGTTTCTCGCCCGGCAGGTCCTTGTCCAGCAGTTTCTGCAGTTCGGCTGCCTCACGCTTAGCAGCTTCGAGCGACGGAGTCCAAACGGATTGCAGGAACTGATCTACGGTCTTCGAGTCCTTGGCCATGCAGTCGGCCAGGATATAGTCGGCCGGGTTCTGATAACCGAAGAGTTTTGCCTTCTCGATACGCAGCGCCATGGTACGCTTGATGACCTCTTTGTTGTCGTTGGCGTTGCCGTGGTTACCACGCGTGGTATAGGCCATGAGCAACTCCTTACGTAGTTCGCGGTTCTCGCAGTACTGGAGTACCGGCGTGAAGCTGGTGCGCTTCGGCGTGAAGAGCCACTCGCCCTTATGACCGGCAGCTTCAGCCTCTTCTGCTGCAGCAGCCTTTGCACTCTCGGGCAGACCCTTGAGTTCAGCTTCGTCCTTGATGAACTTCTGATAAGCGTTGGTCTCTGCTACTACGTTGTTGCCGAACTTCAGACTCAGCAGGCCCAGTTCTTTGTTGATCTCAGCGAGACGAGCTTTCTGCTCGGGGTTGAGCAGAGCACCGTTGTTGGCGAACGACTTGTAGGTCTCGGTCAGCAGACGCATCTGCTCCGGATCCAAACCCAGCGACTCGCGTTGGTCATACACGGCCTTCACACGCTGGAACAGGGAGTCGTTGAGCAGTATCTCGCTGCCGAGGTCACTCAGCATAGGCGATACCTGTTCGGCTATCTCGTTCATCTCGTCGTTGCCGTCAGCCTCGAGCACGTTGAAGAACACACCTTCTACGCGATTGAGCAACTGACCGCTGCGGTCCAGCGCCTCGATGGTGTTGGCAAAAGTAGGTTCTTCCTCATTGCGGATGATAGCCGCAATCTCGGCCTTCTCTTGACGAATAGCCTCCTCGAAAGCAGGCATGTAATGCTCCAGTTTGATTTTGTCGAAAGCGGGAATACCATACGCATTCTCGGGTTCTGCTAACAGGGGATTCTCCTTCCCCGACTTGTTGCAAGCCATAAGCGATAAGAGCGCGAAGCTCATAATTAGTAGTTTTTTCATAATGGTTATATTTTAACATTCTTTTGCATCGATTCGCGTATCCTGCGCCGTAGGTCGGCCGACTCGGTATCCACCTTGCGATGGAAGAGCGGCTTGAAATCTTTGGCAAACTTACAGTTGGCCAACTTGATCTTCAGGTTATCTATGTTGCCACTTACGTTCACGCCCAGGTATATCGGACTCAGCACGTTGATATCGTAGTCGAAGGTCATGTTGGTATTATGCCTTCCGCCGAGGGCTACCATGTAGTTGTCCATCTGCACACAGAACGGATAGACGTCGATCTCGTTCTTATAGACGGTCAGTTCCGCTGAGATACTATCCACCTTGTTCTCGGTCTTCTTGTTGAACCGCAGCAGTTTGGCAATCTTTGTGAAGGTCTCGCTGTCCATCACCACCAGGTCCTTGGCAAACAGCGATGCCGCGCCGCGTAGGGTCGACATCTTCGGTTCGTAGTTCTGGTTCAGGTAGGTCTCAGCAGCCAGGTGGAACTCGGCATTGCCCTTGAACGAACTGAGCATCGGCACCATCTCCTTGACTGTCGGAATCATGTCGATCAACGTATCAATATCTACGTCGAGCATATGATAGTCCAGTCCCAGATAGAGGTGATTCTTTCTTGGCGTGCGGTACATAGCCGTCAGCTGCAGACGGGCGGCATTGCATACAAATCCCATTTCCTCCAGCGCTAGGATACCGTTGCGCACATAGACCTTACCCTTCACGTTGTATATCTGCTCGGTGAACACATCGGCCGTGCCGATACGGGTATTGAGCGCCAGATCCAGGTCGGTAGGCACCAGGAACGGGCCTTCATGCTCCGTAGCCTTCTTCTCCGTTTTGGGTTGCGGTTCGCTACTCTGCTCTTCGCTACCCTCTTCGGCCGAGAACATCGCCATCAGTTCGTTCACATCGGTGTAGTCGCTCTCGAAGTTGAGGTCTCCCTTCAGAACACCTTCGCCACGCAACCACGGACCGATATCGGTCACCTGACCCGACAACGCAAAGTCCGAACTACCCAACTGCACCTGTGAGCGATTGATCTGGAAGAGCTGGTTCGAATACGAGAAGTCGATAGCCGGTATGACTATCGGCATGTTCAGCATAGCCAGTTCGGCCTCGCCTTGCACCAGGTTGACCCGCAACTTCGGATTCCACTGGAGCAGCACGTTCTTCTTGGCTTTCGGGTTGTAGTGTGCCTTCGCGTCCAGCGAGATAGTCTGGGTGTTCGCTTTCACCGTCTCGCCCATTGCTACACGCAGAGCCGACGAGTTGAGTGTAGCCGTCAACTGCGGTTCCGCTTTGCGGTTCTTCTCGCTGCGTATGCCGGCCGTTAGTTTCGATTTCTTGAGATTAGCGGTGATGTCAGAGAACGCACCGTCCATGTCTGCGAAATCAACCGTCGCATCTATCGTGGGCAACGTGGTCGTGTCCTGGCTATTGTACAGCATCGTGGCCGCCATTTTCGGAGCGGTCATGTGCACCTTCATGCTGTCGCCCTTCACGACGTTCAGGTCCGGCGTCTGCAAGTCGGCCGTCAGGTGCATCACGTCACGATTCTGCTTGTCGTCGCGCAGCGATGCCACCAGTTTGGTCTGCTTCAATGCAGCCTTTATATCCGTATACTGGGCATCCAGTCCGCCCATGTTGAGCGTGGCATCAATGGCCGGCAAAGCATCCTGCTTGGTGTTGTAGTTCATCTTGGCCGCCAGTCGCGGTTGCTGACCCCGAACGTCCATGCTATCCGACGTAGCGGTGAGCATCTGCGCATTCAGTCCAAGATTAGCATCTATCGTATTACCCTTCATCAGGTTGTTGGTCTCTACGCGAACGACAGGTTTGTCCAATTGGGCTTTCATATCCGAGAGCTTAGCACGCAGTTCGCTGGCTTGCAAATCCAGTCCCAACCAACGATATGCCGGTGCCGAAGGTTTCGTATTCGGCATACGAACCGACAGTTTGCCGCTTGGCAACTGGGCTTGCAGGTTGTTCTGCTCCATCGTCAATTTGCTCAGGTTCAGATCGCCGCGTATCGTACCCTTGCGAAGCGTCATGGTCTTGAGTTCCGACAGACGGGCATTCACCTTCAGGTCGCCTTTCGTCCGGCCGGTCAGTTTCAAGTTTTTGGGCATGAAGTAGGCAAAGTCAGGCAGGTTGGCATCCACCGTTGCCGTCGCGTCGATCAGCGCATCGGTCAGCAGTTCCGTGCCCTTGCCCACCAACTTCATGTGGCTCTTCTTGGTGTCGGCCTCCAGACTCAGGTCGGCTGACGAGAGCGAGTCGTTCATATCCAAATGGGCGGTCACCTCGGCTTGGACATTCTTCATTACGAAAGGCAGCGGTTTATACTGAGCCTCTACATCCTCTATCATCAGGTGGGCATCCATGACGGGCAGCGTCGAGTCGTTGTACACGCCTTTGGCTTTTGCTTCCAGACTGATCCGTCCTTCAGCCTCTATGTCGTTGAGCATGTCGCGATAACTCTTCGGCACTACGGCCAGGAGCGAACCGATGTCCCATTTCCGTGCCTCGGCCGTCAGGTCCATGCGGATGTCGTCCTGTATCGTAATCCAGCCGTCCAGTCCCAATTTTAGGTCGTTGACCTGCACCGTGGCTTCATGCACCGCAAAATGCATGCTATCCAGATGCACCGCAGCCGGGGCGTCGATAGCGATCTCGGCATCGGTGGCATACGTCGTCTCCTTGATGCGGGCATTGGCGGCCAGGGTCTTCAGTTTCAGATGGATATCATCCCAGCTATTGATCTCAGCATCGAAGGCAAAACCCTGGATCGAGGCATCGATACTGTCTTTCCGGTCGATGAAACTCAAGCGGTTGCTGGCCATCATAGCATTGTCCACGCGTATCTCATCGAAGGGCAATCGGAAAGCAGAGGTGTCTTCGGCGGCGGTGTCGGGCGGCAGTTTGAATACCTCCCAGTTGGCACGGCCCTCTTCGTTGATGAACACGTTTGCTTGGATATCACGCAGCGTCAGTCGTCCGATATCCAGTTTCCGGTTGTTCAAAAATGCCATAATGTCGATCGTGGCCTCCACTTCCTTGGCTGCCAGCAGCGTATCGCTCTGGGCCCCCTCCATCGGGTTGAGGATATGCAGTCCGTCCACGTGCAGGCCAAAATAGGGGAAGGTAGAGAAGAACGTCAGTTCCACCTCGCCCAACTCATGAGGAGCCGTCACGTACTCGTCCGCAAAGTTGCGAGCAATAGGTGTCACCTGTTCCGGGGTGAACACGATCCAAACGGCTATACCGATGACCAGTATAACCGCCGCTACCAGACTCGCCAGAGTGATAGCGCTGATCTTCAGTATTTTCCAAAAGAGTTTCATTTGCGTATTGGGCTTACTGTTTTTCCACCATTTTCTGGAAGCTGAACGAGATGGCCTTGTGGTCTTTCTCGTAGTACTCCAATGTGGTGCTCGTCAACTTGGTCACCACGTATATCTTCGGTATCTCCGCACCGCCGTTGTCCATGAGATGGATCTCGGTCAGCTTTTGGTTGTCGGTCTCGAAGAGGTACTTAAACCATCCGTTACCGTGGATACCGTACTTGCTCAGGTAGTCCAGCAGGTCCTGCTCGTAGATATCTTCCGACTCATCCCACTCGCGGCCGTAGAGGTAACCCGCCTCGTCGGATTGCTCGGTGGTGAAGCGCACATAATGTTCGGTGTTGTTCTCTTGCCATAGACCCTGCAGGTCCTTTAGATAGAAGGTCGGCTGGTTGTTGAAACAACTCGTCATCACCATGCCTAGCAGAACAAGACATAGGAATTTGAAATTTGGAATTTTAAATTTGAAATTCATTTATGCTTTTTCTATTTTGATGTTTACGTTCTGTCCGTTGATGTCAATAGCCGTTGGCCATTCACCATTCGCCATTAGCCTAATATCCGTAGCCAGCACCTGTGCGGCGATATACTCCTGGCAGTGGAGCACGGCGTTGTGAATCGTCTCTTGGTCTTCGATCTCCACGCGGATACGGTCGGTTATCTCCAGTCCGGAGGACTTGCGGAGGTTTTGAATACGGTTCACCAGTTCGCGAGCCACACCCTCTTCGATTAGTTCGTCGGTCAGTTCGATATCCAGCGCGACAGTCAGTATGCCGTTGTTCGCTACAAGCCAACCCGGCATGTCTTCCGTCAGTATCTCTACGTCCTCGGCAACAAGGGTGTAGGGTGTATCGTGTAGGGTGTACGTACCCTCGGCTTCCATTTGGGCGATCTGATCTTGCGTCATCGCGTTGATCTCCGCAGCCACAGCTTTCATCTGGGCACCAACTTTCTTGCCCAGCACCTTAAACTGAGGCTTGATTTTCTTCACCAGTCGAATCTCCGATTTCTCGGCCGGAACGATCACCAGTTCCTTGACGTTCACCTCGCTGCGAATCAGTTCCTCCACGTGCTTCAGGGCCTCTGCCGTCTCTAGGTCTGGCGTCGGGATGACGGCCTTCTGCAGCGGTTGACGCACGTTCTTTTCGGCGCGCTTACGCAAGCTGAGGATGGTGCTCGTAGCCTGTTGTGCCAGGTACATCTGACGCTCCAGATTCTTATCAATCAGCGCTTCGTCGGCCTTGGGCCACTCGCTCAGGTGAACGGTCTCGCCTACCAAGTCACGATAGAGGCGGTCGCCGAAGAACGGCGCATTCGGAGCCATCAGTTGGGCGATGGTCTTCAGGCACTGATACAACGTCTCGTAGGCTGCCTCTTTGTCGGGCGTCATCTCGCCGCCCCAGAAACGTTTGCGGTTCAATCGAACATACCAGTTGCTCAGGTCGTCCTACACAAAGTCCGAAATAGCACGTCCGGCCTTGGTGGGTTCGTATGCCTCATAAGCCTCCGTCACCTCCTTGACAAGGGAGTTCAGTTTGGAAAGTATCCACTTATCAATTTCGGAGTACGCCGCATGGCTGGCTTGCTCCGGTTCTAAACCGGGCCAATTATCCACATTCGCGTACAGCGCAAAGAATCCGTAGGTGTTATACAGTGTGCCGAAGAACTTACGACGCACCTCATCCACACCTTCCGTATCGAATTTCAGGTTCTCCCACGGACTGCTGTTCGTGAGCATATACCAGCGTACGGCATCCGGACCATATTGGTCCATCGCGCCGAAAGGATCTACGGCATTGCCCAAACGTTTACTCATCTTATTGCCGTTCTTGTCGAGCACGAGTCCGTTGGAGATGACATTTTTGTATGCCACGGTGCCTTCGATCATCGTATGGATGGCATGGAGCGTAAAGAACCATCCGCGGGTCTGGTCCACGCCCTCCGAGATAAAGTCGGCTGTGCGGGGCAGGTCTTGGTTCTCGAACGGATAGTGGTTTTGCGCATACGGCATAGCGCCCGAGTCGAACCAAACATCGATCAGGTCCAGTTCCCTACGCATCGGCTTGCCGCTCGGCGAAACCAGTATGATATTATCCACGTACGGACGGTGCAGGTCGATGACGCTTGGGTCGTAGTTCTCCTTGCTGTAGTCGCCTACCACGTGTTTCGGCCACGGGTTCTCGGTCATCAGTCCGGCCTTGATGGATTTGTCTATCTCCTCGAATAGCTCTTTGATGCTGCCGATACAGATCTCCTCTTGTCCGTCCTCAGTGCGCCAGATTGGCAGCGGTGTGCCCCAATAACGCGAGCGACTCAGGTTCCAGTCGTTGAGGTTGTTGAGCCACTGACCAAAACGTCCTGTACCGGTGGATTCGGGTTGCCAGTTGATGGTCTGATTCAGACGAATCATATCCTCACGAGCCTTGGTCGACTGGATGAACCAGCTGTCCAGCGGATAGTAGAGTACCGGCTTGTCGGTGCGCCAGCAGTGTGGGTACGAGTGCACATGTTTTTCGGTGCGCAGCAGTCGGCCGTCCTGTTTCATCTCCAGGCATAGGTGCAGGTCCAGCGTCTCAGCCTTCTGGGCAGCGGCTTCGTCGTACTTGCCATCCACAGTGAACTGCGGGTCGTAGGCATTCTTCACCCATCGGCCGGCGTACTTACTATATAATTCGTCGTTGACATTTGCTTTATACCATGCTTCGTCCAGGTCTTCCACTTTCCAGTATTTACCGGTGAAGTCCACCATCGGACGCGGACCATTGTTCTTGGTCTGCATGTACAGTCCCGGCACACCGGCAGCGTCTGCCACTTTCTTATCGTCCGCACCGAAGGTAGGCGCGATATGTACGATACCCGTACCGTCTTCCGTCGTCACGTAGTCACCCGGGATAACGCGCCATGCGTTCTCCAACTTCACCCACGGGAAGAGCGGTTCATACTCCAATCCTACCAGGTCGGTTCCCTTGCCGCGCCATACGATTTCCGGTTCGCGTACGTTGCCCTCTTCGTCCGTGCCGCACAACTCTTTCTTGTACGCATCCAGACGCGCTTCCGCCAGAATGACAACCTCTGAATGCTGATCGCTGAATACTGACGGCTTTCTTACAGCCACGTAGTCAATCTTCGGGCCGACGCAAAGTGCCGTATTGCTTGGCAGTGTCCATGGCGT
>JAFPLG010000086.1 GCA_017402895.1 Paludibacteraceae bacterium | reverse complement strand
TGCCATTTTAGCGTCGGATAGGTCTTCTTAAGGTAAGCCTCAGCCTCACCGATGCCACTTGAACCGCTGGTCGCAAACGGAATCATTACCTTTCCTTCCAGTTGCGGAAGGTTGTTGTCGAGCCACGAGTTGATAATACGCGGACAGATACCCCACCAGATCGGAAAACCGACATAGACGGTATCGTACGGCGTGACGTCCGTGCAACGCTTGATGGTCGGACGCTCTTCAGGGTCATTCATCTCAAGCGACGAACGGGATTTGTCATTACGCCAATCAAGGTCAGCTGCAGTGTAAGGCTCGGCGGGTTCGATCTCCCACAAGCGGGCGGCATGCTGCTTAGCCAACTTTGCAGCAGCGACTTTGGTGGTACCTGTGGCCGAGAAATACGCCACGATAGTTTTAGCTTCCATAGATGTCATACATGAGGCACAAAGGAGTGCCAAAAAGATGCGTTTCATTATATTTACAAAATTTACAAGTGATACTCAATGCTGAGTTTGGCCCAAGCGCCGGGTTGTAGGACACCGCCGTAGTCGTAATAATGACGATTGGTCATGTTGGTACACGAAACAGCAAAGCGCCAATGCGGGATGTCGTAGTATATCTTACCGTCCAACAGGAGAACAGGCCGGAAGTCCGACACCGTCCCGTCCGCGTGGTTAAACTGTCCTACACGGTCGCGATAACTCAGTGTCCATGAGGCTCCGAGACCGGCATAGATGCCATGCTCGACTTGCACCACCACTTTATGCCGCAGGTAATCGAGATAACGCGAGTTCGTTTCCTGCAAGTTGATATCCAAGTTGGTGAAGGCGTAGGTGATCTGTATATTCCGTAACCATTT
Organism: Paludibacteraceae bacterium; assembly: GCA_017402895.1. GTDB lineage: Bacteria > Bacteroidota > Bacteroidia > Bacteroidales > Paludibacteraceae > Colicola. The sequence goes on along the minus strand of JAFPLG010000086.1, from coordinate 2,033 downwards.
ATTGAGCCGGTACTGCGCACTGCACTCCACCCCGAGCGTGTTGACCCGTTGCTGGTTCTGCGCATGGTAGGGGCGTTGGGCGTCTGTTGCTACATAGACCCAGTCGATGATATCGCGTCCCCAACGATGGTACACCTCTGCATTGAGTGCGAACGTACCCGCTTGATCGAAGACGTGCTTGTATGACGTGCCGAACGATGCCGTCCATGCTTTCTCGGGCACCAGATTCGGATTACCGAGTTGGTTGCCCGCGTTGTAATAGAGGTCGGTGAAAGTAGGCATTCGCAACGAACGGTTGGCATTGGCATAAAGCGACACGCCGCAGTCGAAGGCATAACCCAGATCTGCACCGACCGTCCAATGGTGGGCGAAAGCGGTGTTGTAGATGCCACCGGCCGTGAGGGAAGCTGAGAAATGCTGCACATGGAAGGTCTGCTGTGCGAAATAATGGATATTCAACCGGTTATGATCACCGAAATTGGTCGACCGGATGTTCTCGTTTCGTGCCTCGACACCTATGGTGGTCTTCCCGACAGACGAAGCATAATGCGCCCGCAATGAAGCGCTGGCATTCTGCGTCAGATGGCGATTGGATACCGTTCCCCGGTGCCATTCATACCGGTCATGGTTCGCCCGATAGGCGGCCTGAGCGTCCAAGGACCATCTTCCCCAACTGTGCGCATATCGTGCTGAACCGAAGGCCGTACGGGTGGCATCGAACTGATCCTGCGATCCAAAACCGTAGAACATACCTGCTCCGGCATCTTTGTACTGCGCACCCGCTTGCATCTCCAGTCCGCGCCAGGTGGCATTGAGGTATATATTTGCCCCGTTGAAGTCGGAGTTTTTGAGTGCCGTGGCTTCTTTGTCGGTAGGAGACGGAGCATAATAACCGTTGTTATGACCGTAGTCGGCACTTGCCAGCACACGCCATTCGTTCCGTCGCCAGCCGCCTGTCAGTTCGGCTTTGGCAAAATAGTTCATACCCATCTGCATCCCCACATGGTAAGTATCCTTCTCCGCGCGCCGCGTGACGATATTGATAGCCCCGCAGAACGCGTTACCGCCTGCTAACGAAGCCGCAGCTCCTTCCAGCACCTCGATGCGCTCGATCGCCGAGAGAAGAATAGGTATATTCATTGCATAGTGTCCGGTCTGCGCATCGCTGACACAGACGCCGTTGAGCATGATCATCACTTGGTCGAATGTTCCTCCGCGCATACTCACATCGGCTTGTGCCCCACTCGCTCCGCGGGTACGTATGTCCAGTCCGGGAAGGGTCTGGAGCAGGTCTGCCACCGTCGTTGCTGGCAAAGCAGCAATGGCATCTGCGTTGATCTGCGTCACCAACCGATAGGCCTGCGAATGAATCTCCGTCTGTTGCGACACCACCTGCACTTCCTGCAAGTGAAACTGAGCATTTACAATGCCGGCTAACAACAAAAAAAACAAAACCAGTCCTTGTTTCATAATTTCATCACACCCTTTATATTCGTCAATTTTGCTGCAAAGGTACAAAAAATAATCGGAATATGCAAATTTTTTTGCGTATGTCATTTTTTTTATGTAATTTTGCACGCAAAATTGTTTCAAAAATTAAACGCGATATGAAAAAGGTGTTGTTTTTGGTCGTATTATCCATCGCTACGCTGGGTAGTTTTGGGCAGAGTTCGGGGTTCAAGCAACTCGACGAGTGGACGGAGATCTGGAAGACAGGTCAGCAGACCTATTTCGGCTATCCGGCGAATCAGCAATCGGCGCTGCACGAGTTCTACGAGTGGTACGTAGGTACAGGCATGGACCGGGTGAACCTGAACAACGCCGGTGACCCGATGACGGACAAGCCATGGAACATGTCCTCGCAGGCGTTCGAGAAAGAGGTGATCGAGTTCTTCACCCCGTTATACGGATTTGACAAGGACGACGTATGGGGCATCGTGACGCATAGCGGTACGGACGGCAATAACCACGGCATCTATTTCGGTGCGAACGACCTGTATAACAAGACGGGCAAGTTACCGATTGTTTACGTG
>JAFPLG010000085.1 GCA_017402895.1 Paludibacteraceae bacterium | reverse complement strand
TAGATATAAAGCGCTTCGCTTGATTTACGATTTGACGATTTACGATTTACGATTTTTCTATTCTTCCACTGGTATTCGGGTTCATTCCATACCTGGGCGGAGAAGATCTTGGTCTGCTCATCCTGAACGACGCGGCGTACATAAGACGGGATACGCTCTCCATAACCGCCGTTCCACTCCACGAGCAACTTGTACATCTGTCCGTGCTGCATAGCTTTTTTCGGCAGTTTGGCTTCCCACACGCCATTGCCGACCGGCTGGAGACGATAGGCTTCGTCCTTGGTCCAGTTGTTCATGTCGCCTTTGATATAGATCGCGGTGGCATTTGGAGCCCATTCGCGCAGTACCCAGCCTTTGGCTGTTTTGTGCAGGCCGAAATAGAGGTATCCGGTCGCCCACTCTGCCAGCGGCTGACCGCCGGTCAGTTCGGCTTCTTTATTACGTGCGTAATCGGCGCGCCCTTGCAGCGCACTCTCGTACGGTTGCAGATACGGATCACGCTCCACAATCTTCAGGTGTTTGGGAGCTTGTACTTTTTTTGTTGCCATGGTATAAAAAATTTACGATTTAACGATTTATTTACGATTTAACGATTTATTTACGATTTGGTTTTATTGACGGTTTATTGCGATTAATTGTACAATTTATTCAATCGTCAATCAATCGTACCTCGTCAATCGCTCAATCGTCAATTTAATTATTAACTCGTGCTTTTACAATCAGTTTGCGGTATTCCTTACCCGGCGCGATACCCGGTTGGTGGGCATCCGAGGGGAAGAAGACAGCGAAATGACCGGCAGGAACGGTGAACTTAGCCGTAGCTTTATCGCCATAGAACTCCACATCCTTACCCTCATCATACTCTTGGGTCACATCCTGACAATCCACCTGCGCTTTCCAGCCCATGATCTCATCATCGCCCAGCGGAATCTGGATATCCAGGTAGTCCTTATGCGCCTCCATGCGGCATTTAGACTCCTCTTTACCCTTGAAATCCACAATGTTTACAAACAGATCCTTACCGTCCAAGTAGATCTTGCACGCAGGGAGTTCCTCCAGATCATTGTCGTTGTAAAACTGCATAAACTCTTTGAGTCCCGGTACGCTGTCATAATACCAATCAGCGTTTTCTAATTTGTCGAGTATCATATGAATATTTGTAATTTATGATTTCAAATTTATCAATTTTGGGCGCAAAGTTACGAAAATATTTTGATATATGCAAGATTTTTTGTAATTTTGCAGCCGATTTACAAAAAAAATTACTTATATGAGAAAATGTATTTTATTGCTTTCAGCAATTACGCTTATGACAACAGCATGTACGACCAAGCAGCAAACGACCGGAATTGACCTGTCCAACCTGGACACGACGGTTGTTGCGCAGAATGATTTTTACCAGTACGCGTGCGGCGGATGGATGGTGAATAACCCGCTTACCGCAGAGTACAGTCGTTTCGGTTCTTTTGACAAACTGGGTTTGAATAACCTGGAGCAGGTGAACGGACTGATTCAAGAGATCGCCAAAGAGCAGCATATTCAGGGTTCTATTGCGCAGAAGATCGGCGATGTGTATAACTTAGCGATGGATACCGCCCGTCGGGACCTGGAAGGTATTGCTCCTGTGCAGAAAACTCTCGATGAAATCGAAGGAATTCAGTCTCGCGAAGAGTTATCGAAGGTGCTGGGTGCAGCGATGGATTATCAACTATGGGCGATGTACGTCGATGCCGATGCGATGAACTCGACGATGAATATTCTCAATTCCTACCAAGCCGGTTTTGCGTTAGGTGAGAAAGAGTATTATTTAGATGAAGACGAGCACACGCGCGCTATCCGCGAAGCGTACGTTGCGTATATCGAGAAGATGTTCACCCTCTTTGGTTACGACAACGCAGCCGATAAAGCGCAGACGGTACTGCGACTGGAGACCCGCCTGGCCAATGCGGCATACAATAATGTGGAGTTACGCGACACGTATAAGAACTACAACAAGATGTCGGTGGCTGAACTGCAACAACTGGTTCCGCAGGTGAACTGGACGGAGTATTTCGGAGCACTGGGTATCACGCTGGATAGTCTGTCGATTGGTCAGATCCCGCATATGCAGGAAGCCGGTCGGATGTTGGATGAAGAACCCCTCGAAGACCTGAAGACCCTCTTTGCATGGCAAGTGATTGACGGAGCAGCCGGTTTCCTGACCACCGAGATATACAACACCTCGTTCGATTTCTACGGCCGTGTGCTGTCCGGTAAACAAGAACCCGCTCCGCTGTGGAAACGCGCCGTGAGCACGGTGAACGGTACCTTAGGCGAAGCCGTAGGACAGATGTATGTAGCCAAGTATTTCCCGGAGGAGAACAAAGAACGTATGCTCGCGTTGGTACATAACCTGCAGAAAGCACTCGGTATCCGCATTGAGAACCTGACCTGGATGAGCGATGAGACCAAAGCCAAAGCGCTGGAGAAACTCAACGCCATCACCATCAAGATCGGTTATCCCGATAAATGGCGCGATTATACGGATCTGGATATCCGCACGTCCGATACCTACTATGCGAACATCCAGCGTGCGGCTAAGTTCGAACAGGAATACAGCCTCAGCTTCCTCGGCAAACCCGTGGATAAAGAGAAATGGTACATGACGCCGCAGACCGTCAATGCCTACTATAACCCCTCCAGCAATGAGATCTGTTTCCCCGCCGGTATTCTCCAGTACCCGTTCTTCGACATGAGTGCGGACGATGCGTTCAACTACGGCGCTATCGGCGTAGTGATCGGACATGAGATGACCCATGGTTTCGATGACCAGGGATGTAACTTCGATAAGGATGGCAATATGATCAACTGGTGGACTGAAGAGGACAAAGCGGCCTTCGATGCCCGCACGAAAGTGATGGAAGAGTACTTCAACGGTATCGAGGTAGCTCCCGGTGTACACGCAAACGGTGCCTTCACGCTCGGAGAGAACATCGCGGACCACGGAGGATTGCAGGTCAGCTATCTGGCTTTCACGCTCAATGAAGAAGCGAAAGAGGAGAGTCAAAAGTTAAAAGAGCGCGACGGTTATACACCGGCACAACGTTTCTTCCTGGCGTACGCCAATGTATGGGCAGCTAACATCCGTCCGGAGGAGATTCTGCAACGCACCAAGTCCGATCCTCAC
>JAFPLG010000084.1 GCA_017402895.1 Paludibacteraceae bacterium | reverse complement strand
TTGTTGAGCCACAGGAAAAAGCGCTTCAGCTTCTTCTGCAAGTTTACAATATGGTTGTCGCCGCGCTCCGTGATCTTAGGCGACTTGTGTTTTTGAGTGATCTCGGCAGGATAATCCCGCAGCAGCTTCTCAAATAACTTTGGATTCTTCTGAGCGAGCTCGTGCTCACGCCTGAAGTAATCGAAGAAATCAACGATAGTCTCCTTGGATATGGTGTCGATATCAAGGGCGAAGTCTTTGTTGCGTTTGCGCTTATAGCCTTGGTAGCGCCCCAATGCACGCTCCAGCACTCGGAATGACTTGGTGCTACCGAGTGGATAGTTTTTGGTCTTGAGGAACAGTTCGAACCAATCGAAGAACGATTTCTTCTGCTCAGGCTTGCTGGTAGTGGCCGCGGGGAAAATGAAGTCATGGATCAGTTTCTTCAACCAATCGTTCGGCACGTTGCCCTTGTCTATCTCCTGGAAGGATGATTGAACTAAAGACGTGATGGCGGCAAGGCGTTCGCTTTTCTGTTGCAGCTCGTCCTTCAGTTGCTTGCGTTCCTTGCTAAGCGTGCGCCATTTCGGGATAATAATGCTCTGGGTGGCATCATTCCAATGGTCTGGGTGAACAAAGACATTGGTCTTCGTTCGCTGGTTAACATGCTTTCCGTGAAAGAAACGGATCAATACCTCGTGCTGCGAGGTGACTTTATCAGATTTCGTTGATAATGATAGAATAATCGTTGCCATATATACTGCTTTCTATGATATGTGCAAAGGTAGTAATTTCTGGCGATATGACCATGATTTTTGGCGACTTTTTGGCGACTTATTATTAAACAAGTGTAACAAGGTGAACTCAACCGTAATGTGGTTTTTTGTTTTAAATGCGATATAATCAGTAAGTTATAAACGTGAATCGCGGATTGACGGAAAGAATGAGAAAACACGTTATTTCGTATAAAGTAAACCCCACGAGTTCACTCCTGTTGTCGCTAAGTAGTTAATAGATAACTATTTGGCGATTTTTCTTTATCCTCATATCCATCCCCATAAAATTGGCCATTATTCTTCCTGCGGTAGATGTTATCATATTATGAAGCAGGTGATAGTCTTGCTGAAGGAGCGAAGCGCAGGCCGAAACGAGAATGTCCGCAGCAGACGGCAGCGCGGGGTATCGGCGCGGACAGTGAGCCTGACCAGGCACTCTCCAGCCGACAAGTCAGTCATTCGGAGCGGACGCAGACGGAGCGGAACGGCCCATCGCCATCGGGGCTCGCGGGTGGGCCAATCGCCGCAGGCGATGAAAAGATTCACCTAATGGCCGAAGGCTTGACCTTGGAATCGATGGCCATGCCGCAGGCTGCACCGACGGCGACCGAGCGAAGTGAGGTTTGCTCCCGTTCGGTCGCGAGCTTAAGGTTGCTATCGGTATGGGGCTTGCCCCCTGGAGCCTTAGCCGACGTGCCAGGATGAACGTAGTGGACGAGTGTGGCATGGGGCTGGCAGTGTCGATACATACGAGTGTGGCTAGAACGCTGGGCATGATTGAGGAGCGTGTATCAAATCGATCGCAACGAGACCTGATGCGTCAGCGACGAAACGAGCCGTGCGTGTGAGGTCTCGATGCGTACAGACAGCCCGATAAGGCACTCTCGGTAGCGGAGTGATCCCGACACGGCAAAACTGGCGGCATTACCATCGATGAGCGGTGAGAGCAGGGCGATTTCCGCCAGCAGCATGAGGCTACAGCGGATGCAGCTCATCCTATCAGCGCAGCAGGTTGATTGTGTTAAATGTAAAAAGCCTCCTTGCTCTATTCAAGAGAGGAAATGGTTCACGCTATGGTTCCTACAGATTAGTCAACTAATCTGGAATAACCCACATTGGTCTCAATGATCGCTAAAAGATACGGTTTCCTTATCCTTTTTGAGAAAGACAGATGTTTTTTGAAGAAAAAATGAAGATTTTTTTGGGAACGAAAAAAGACTGCGGTCGGGCATATTACCTTTGCAGCGTCAAACGGATAAATGGCTCCGTAGCTCAGTTGGTCAGAGCACCAGGCTTTTAATTTGGGGGTCCTGGGTCCAAGTCCCAGCGGAGTCACCAGTCAATTCATAGGAGTTATGTTCAGACAATTATACATAAGATGGTTGGTTCGTCGGGGAAAGGCCATAGATATATGGTCGCACAGCGATTATCCCGCACAGGTGTTATCCAACCTGTGCAGCAATCCGTTCACCTTCGACGGGGTGCTGTGCGGCAGCATGGAGGGGTTTCTCCAGTCGCTCAAGCAGCAGGACCGCGACAAGCAACGGCAAATATGCGCCATGAAGGGCCGCAATGCCAAGAGGGCGTCCAGCACCCATTGGCAGGCCGACCAGATCGTCTGGTGGAAGGGCGTTGCCATAGACCGGCAGTCTGAGGATTTCCAGCAGTTGATACGCCACGCCTATCAAGCCATGTTCGACCAGAGCGAACGGTTCCGCGCGGCGCTGATGGCGACACGGGGCATGAGGCTCTACCACTCCCGTGGCAAGAGCAACCCGTTCAAGACCATTCTGACCGAGCAGGAGTTCTGCC
>JAFPLG010000083.1 GCA_017402895.1 Paludibacteraceae bacterium | reverse complement strand
TCAGGTACACCACAATAGCCAGACCCGTCAGCAGGGACAGCAACATCGTGATAGAGAACGACTTCCAGCCCTCTTTGGTCTCTTTACCATTCTTCTGTACACGCTTTGCACACTGCCATACCAGTCCGATGATACCGAGCAACAAAGGCAACATATAATATACATTATGCCCCTTGTTCTCACGCAGTTCGGTCGGCAACTTCGACTGGTCACCCAGCATCGCATTATCTATAAACGGAATACCGGATATCCAGTTACCCTTGCTCACATCACCATACGACTGCAGGTCGTTCTGACGGCCGGCAAAGTTCCACATAAAGTAACGCCAATACATGAAGTTTACCTGGTAGCGGAAGAAGAAGCGCATATTCTCTGCAAAGGTCGGGCAATAACGCGTCTCATGACGTCCGCAGTACTCATAGCGCACACGCTTTCCGTGGATATTGGCCCATTCCTTATAGGCCTCCACATGGTTACCATTCGGCGACCACATACGTGGGAACGGCATCTTAAACTGCTTCATATACTGATACGTCTCCTTGTACCCCGTACGATCATAGCGGTCCGGCTGACCGTCAACATGAGGAGCTGGTGCATACTGTGCATCACCACGCTTCACAACAGGCTCACAGATATTACCTTTTACCTCCAGCTCCACAGGTGCATTATACGTCTGGCCGTACAACAGCGGCGTATCACCATACTGCTCACGATTCAGATAATACTTCAACGAGAATACATTATCCGGCGAGTTCTGGTCCATCGGCGTATCGGCATTCGAACGGATAACCAGCACCGCATAACTCGAATAACCCACCAGCACCATCGCAATCATCAGCGTCAACGTATTCAGCCAACGCGCATCGATCCAGTCCTTACGCGACAATAGAACAGCCACCAAAATAGCCGTAATCAGCAGTCCCATCCACCATTTTCCGAACAGGAATGCAGCACCCGACAACGCAAAAGCCAACGCAAAGGACAGCACCTCGCGCACTTTATTCTTATCGGCATACGTCTCATACACAGCCCATCCTATCGCCAGTATAGTCAGCACGATATAAACAGCCAAACCGGTGTTAAACGGCATGTTCAATTGGTTGGTAAACAGCAACTCAAACCATCCGGCTATCGTCGGGAAACCCGGGATAATACCGTACAGCACAGCAGCCAACAACGCAACAGAAGCCACAAACGCCTGGAACACGCCCAGCCATGTGAACTCGTAACGACGGAAGTAATAAACCAGCACCAGTGCCGGAATGGTCAGCAAGTTCAAGAGGTGGACACCAATACTCAGTCCCATCAAATACGCAATCAGTATCAGCCACTTATCCGAACCTTCCTCATCGGCTTTCTCATCCCACTTCAGGATCAGCCATACCACTACTGCCGTAAACAACGACGAAGAAGCATAAACCTCTCCCTCAACAGCCGAGAACCAGAACGTGTCCGAGAACGTATAAGCCAGTGCGCCTACTGCACCCGCTCCCAACAAAGCAATTCCACGACCGATCGAATCAGGCGCAATCAACTTGCGTCCCAGGGCCGTAATCGTCCAGAACAGGAACAAAATAGTAAACGCACTCGCCAACGCCGACAAAGCGTTGACACACATAGCCACATGACTTGCATCGCTTGCAAACAGCGAGAAGAAGTGGCCCATTAGCATAAAGAACGGTGCTCCGGGTGGATGGCCTACATCCAACTTATGGGCACTCGCAATGAACTCACCGCAATCCCAAAAAGATGCAGTAGGCTCAATCGTGAGGAGATACGTTGCCGCTGCCACTGCAAACACGAGCCAGCCGACAAGCGTATTCCAAAGTTTAAAATGTTTCATTTTGTTTGTTAATTATGTTTGTTTATTTGTGTCCTGTGATTTACCACTCCGGTATACCGAAGCGCATAATACCCCAAAATCGGTGCAAAATTACAACAAATAAGTAACAATTAAAAATTAAAAATTAAAAATTTTTCTTTTTTAAGCAAAAACGTGCTTTTTTGCGCACATTTGCCCGCGCACGCTTGCACATATGAAAAAATAGTTGTATCTTTGCGGGCTTTTTATGGTCGAGCGGCTCGACATCCGCTTGCCATCAGGTTGAGACATTAAAAAACAACATACAAAATGATTAACGTAGGAATTATTGGATGTGGCTTCGTGGGAGGAGCCTTAAAAAACTGGTTGGAGAACAACAACCCCGAATGTAAACTATTCATCAGCGATCCGTACAAGGGTTACAACGACGATTTGAGCAACATCGACATCGCCTTTCTGCAGATTCACGTACCGACCGAAGAAGATGGCACGCAGGACCTGACCCTCATGAAGGAATTGATTCGCAAACTGCCGGACGTACCGGTATTCGTGCGCACCACCATCCTTCCGGGTACCAGCGAAATGCTAACCCGTGAGACCGGCCACAACGTCTATTACATGCCCGAGTTCCTGACCGAACGCACCTTTATCGAAGACTTCAACAAACAAACAATGGTCTTCACGGGCGCACAAGACCTACTGACCAAGATTTTCGTAGGTAAGAAATTCACCGTCATGTCTCCTCTCGAGGCTGAGCTCACTAAGTACATGCACAACGTATTCGGTGCGTACAAAGTCACTTACTTCAACGCTTGCCGCGAGTACTGCGAGCAGATGGGAGCCGATTGGCGCAAAGTCCACACCGGCATCCTGCTCTCCGGATACATCAACGACACCCACACCTTCGTTCCAGGTCCGGACGGTAAGTTCGGTTACGGAGGCAAGTGCTTCCCGAAGGATGTCAACGCCTTCGCCGAAATGACCAAAGGCACCTCGCTCGGCACATTGCTCGAGCACCTTCATGAACTCAATGTCCACTTCCGTGGTGTCGAAGAGCATATTTAATCTGAATACTGAAAGCTGAATTCTGAAAGCTTATGAAAATTGCTGTTGCCGGAACAGGGTATGTAGGACTTAGTATAGCTACCCTACTCGCTCAACATAACGAAGTTATCGCGGTAGACATCGTGCCCGAGAAGGTCGATATGATTAATCGTCGTCAGTCGCCTATCCAGGACGAGTACATCGAGAAGTACCTGGCCGAAAAAGAACTCCATCTTACCGCAACCCTAGACGCAGAATCCGCGTACAAGGATGCCGAGTATGTAGTCATTGCGGCCCCCACCAACTACGATAGTCGCCGCAACTACTTTGATACTTCGGCCGTAGAGAACGTCATAGAGACCGTCCTTCGCGTCAACAAAGATGCCATCATGGTCATCAAATCCACCATCCCTGTGGGCTACACAGAGAGCGTGCGCAAGAAATACCATTGCGACAACATCCTCTTCTCGCCCGAGTTCTTGCGTGAATCGAAGGCGCTCTATGATAACCTGTATCCAAGTCGTATCATAGTCGGGACAATCCTAGACAATACCCATATGTATGCCGTAGCTTCCACGTTTGCTGACTTGCTACGTCAGGGTGCTTTGAAACAGGACGTCGAGGTGCGTATCATGGGTCTCACCGAAGCCGAAGCTGTCAAACTGTTTGCCAACACCTACTTAGCATTACGCGTGAGCTATTTCAACGAACTCGACACCTACGCCGAGATGAAGGGACTTGACACCCAGTCTATTATCGATGGCGTCTGCCTCGACCCGCGTATCGGCACGCACTACAACAACCCCTCCTTCGGTTACGGAGGTTACTGCCTACCAAAAGACACGAAGCAGTTGTTGGCCAACTATGAGGATGTACCGGAAAACCTGATCGAAGCCATTGTCGAATCCAATCGTACGCGCAAGGATTTCATAGCTGACCGCGTGTTGGCCAAGGCCGGTTACTACGACTACTATCACAAAGGAGATTTCGATGCCAAGCAAGAACATGATTGCACGATAGGCGTCTATCGATTGACAATGAAATCGAATAGCGACAACTTCCGTCAGTCCAGCATCCAGGGCATCATGAAGCGTGTGAAAGCCAAAGGTGCCAAGGTCATCATCTATGAGCCGACGCTCGAGAATGGAACAACCTTCTTTGGTAGCGAAGTAGTCAACGACCTTACGGAATTCAAGCGCCGCAGCCAGGCGATCATCGCCAACCGCTACGACGCCGTACTCGACGACGTAAAAGACAAAGTATATACGCGAGACATCTTCAGAAGAGACTGATGGCTGAATGCTAAACAATGGCCGAAAAAGTAGAGCACATAGGAAAGCGTGAGATCGCATGGAGTTATGCCGGAACGGCCTTTATGATTGGTGCCGGTGTGATTCTGTTGCCTTTTATCTTGCACAAAATGCCGCAAGAGACGGTGGGTATATGGAATATTTTCCAGACCATCACCTTCTTGGTACTTCTGCTCGATTTCGGTTTCCGACCCTCTTTTGCACGCAACATCAGTTATATCTTCTCAGGTGTTGACTCACTCCAAAAAGAAGGTGTATCTCATACGACTGCCGATGCTCAGGTCAACTACGGCCTACTTAAAGGTACGCTCACAGCCATGCGGCGATTCTACCGCTGGATAGCTCTGGCGGTATTTGGCATCCTGGCCACCGCAGGAACGGCATATTTCTATTACATCTTACAGAAGTATTCCGGCGACCGACAAGACGCACTCATCGCTTGGATCCTACTGATTGCTATCAACTGCTATAACCTATACACCTTCTATTACGATGCCCTGCTCACCGGCAAAGGATACATCACGCGCATCCAACAGATCAACATGCTGGGCCAAACGGTCTATATCAGTTTGGCTATCGGTCAGATATATGCCGGCTTGGGACTGACAGCAATCGTGGCTTCACAACTGGTTGCCACGATTATTCGTCGGTTGTTGACGTACCACGTATTTTTCACTCCCGAACTCAAGGCACATCTGCGCGAAGCCGAAGCAGATGAACCCAAAGACATATTCGGTGCTATCACACCCAATGCCATTAAGATCGGCCTGACGCAATTAGGCGGATTTCTGGTAAATAAGTCCGCCCTGCTGATCGGTTCGGCCTTCCTGACCTTGGAGCAAATAGCCTGTTATGGCATCACCATCCAGGTCATGGATATCCTGGCACGTTGTGCAACAGTCTTCTATCAATCTTATACACCGAAACTGGCACAATGCCGTGCAGAGAACGATTTGATCGGATTAAGACGATACTATATCCTGTGTATCGGCAGCCTATGGACCATATTCCTTCTTGGCGGCCTGGCATGGATACTCCTCGGCAACTGGGCTTTGCAACTCATCGATAGTCAAACGCCGTTTGTTCCGATAGTCATGCTATGCGTTCTACTGCTTATCAACGCCTTGGAGCACAACCATGCCGTATCGGCCGGCTTTATCATGGCGGATAACAAAATACCATTCTTCATTCCCTCATTGGTGAGCGGAGCGGCAACCGTGTTGCTTCTATGGATCTTCTTGGGTCCGTTGCATTGGGGAATATGGGGACTGATTTTGGCACCCGGTATTGCCCAGTTGGCCTACCAGAACTGGAAATGGCCGAGTGTGGTAATTAAAGAACTATGGGGAAATGACGGCAAGTAGCGGAACCGACATATTGTACACGATTATCTATATAGTGCTGCTCAGCTGTATGCTAATCCACCACCAGCGACAAATGGATGGTCGTTGGGGTGTTGGCAGTTATACCCTACTCAGTTATATCCTGTATCCAATCATCGGTGCGTTCTGGTTCTTCAGTCCGACACGTATCTACGGAGACATTCTGCCCCTACGCTTATTGCCTTTCCTCTATCTGGCTGCGATGGAGTGGATCGCATTGTATCCTATTCTTCAATACGACAAAAATAATGTGCAGCAGATAGAAGCACCCAGCATGGGGATTTTGAATGTATTCGCTGTTATCTATATCACGTGTACTGTGATGCAAATACCGCATATCTTCACCCATATGGCAGAAGGTATCCGCATGATTATGATCGATTCCGCTGCCGGTGCCAATATGTATCATGAATCACAGAGTTTTGAAGCCGCTTACGATGGATCGATTAGCAACATCCCGTCTATCATTTTCAACGTCTTCTCGCCTCTGGCTTTTATCCTGTTCTTCTATTACTTGACATTAGAACGCCGGTATCGTTGGGCTGAGATAGGATTCGGATTATGTATCCTAATAAAATCCTTCTTCTCGTTGAGTAATGGTCAACGCACAGAGGTAACGATGTCTGTTATCAACATCTTCATTGCCTTTGTCGCACTGAAGCCCATGATTTCCGATCGCACAAAGAAATGGGTTCGCTCCATATTAGTCATCTTAGCCATTTCCATTTCCATTCCGTTTATAGCCCTATCCATCAGTCGTTTTGGACAGAAAGAAGGCGGTTTGTCCGGAGGATTGGTCTATTACGTCGGAGAAGCACCCTATTATTTCAATAATTACGCCTACGATGCCGATGGAGGACGTTGTGGCGACAGAACGTGCAATGTGTTCAAGAAAATGCTGGGTCTATCTTCCCCCGACGGCATATTGGATGTACGCGATGCCTACCCGGCCTTGGAGATTGACGATTCGCTTTTCACCTCTTACGTAGGTGACTTCGTGATAGATTTCGGACTCATACCCTCGGCTATACTGTTTATCCTCTTCAGTATCCTGTTCACGCGACTCACACCAACGAATGGTCCGAACATAATACCCTTCCATCGACTGATTCTGATTTATTTCGCCATGAGTGTCTGCATGCAGGGAGGTATGTATCTGTTTAACTATTCCTTCGAGGGGAATCTGCAGATTATCGCCATCTTGCTGTTCTACGGAATATTCCTGATGGATTATCTGATACGTCATAGTTCGTACAGAAAGGAGGTGACAGTATGAGTTCTATCCGTTTTTCCATCTTGCTGCCCACCTACAAGCGTACCTTCTTAAGCCAATGTATCGAAAGTGTCTTGGCGCAGACCTATGCACACTGGGAATTACTGATTGTTAATGATGCCTCGCCGGAAGATATCGAAGAAGTCGTCAGTCATTACTCGGATTCGCGTATTCGGTACTATCAGAATGCAACAAATTTCGGTGCGAAACGATTGGTGGAGCAATGGAACTACTGCTTGAGCCTTGCCTCTGGCGATTATGTCATCTGCATGGGCGATGATGACCTATTATTACCCAACTGCTTATCTACCTACGCAGAACTTATTGAACGCCATCCCAATATCCCGCTTTTGCATGGTTTAACGCAGATCATTGATGAAAACGGAGAAGTCGTTCGCATATTAGACAAACGTCCTGAGCAGGAATCAGCCATGAGCCTACTATATCAGCGTCATTTTGCCTACCGACCGCAGTATATCGGTGATTTCTGCTTCTCGCGCGAGGCTCTAATTGCACAAGGAGGCTTTTACAACCTGCCTTATGCATGGTCCAGTGACGATATTTCTGCTTTAACTGCCGCACAGAAACAGGGATTGATCAACACCCAAGAAGTGGTTTTTGCCTATCGGGACAATACGCATTCTATCACTCGCCAAACGCATGTATGTGGCAAACTGAAAGCTATATGGTTGGCCGGTTTGTGGGAATGGCGATTCCTGAGGCAACCCACCAACAACGCACAAGACGAAATGTATCGCAAGCAACTGAAGCGTAGGTGGCTTTACCACACCTTGCGCAAAGCTTATTACACAATACGAAACGCCTATTTCCCAACGAAGTAAAACAATGAGCAAACGAATACTTATAGACGCGACCAATGTCAACATCCTGCAACCGGGAGGTGGCTCGTATTGTACCCGAGCCTATCTGGAGGCATTTCTGGCATTGTATCCCGGGAAAATAGACGTTCTACATCCTGCGGAGGCGCATATACGGGATAATCGGTACACCACGATTGATGTGCTGGGACGCTCGTTCATGCGTGCGGCGTTCGGTATTCCAAAAGGTTATCTACACCGCGCGGCAGAACTTATTGTGCGCACCATCCAACAGCATCCTGACACCTACGACACACTTGTCATCAGTACCGGTTTATATGCCGGAGGCGTGCTTGCGCAAATCAAGCAATACCCTATCCGCACTATTATTCTGCATCATAATTTCGAACCTGAATATCGGATGGATAGCGCTTCTATTCTCACATTACGAGGCAGAACAGATCGGTTTGTGCGCTATTGGGAACAGAAGGGCTATTTGCAAGCATCGATCAATCTGTTTCTAACTCAATACGATTTGGAATTGTTTGAGAAAGAATATGGTCCGCATCCCCATAATTACGTGATAGGTATCTTTGAACCGACATCGGAACGACAGCAAGTTGACGAAAAGGTTTCCACAAATAGTGCCGTAATCACCTGTGCACTTTCCGATATCCAAAATCAAGCGCCGCTACTTCGCTTCGAGCAAACGTATCTGCCTGTTTTCCGAGAGGTACTGCCGGAATGGCACATCGAACTAATGGGTCGTCAGCCCTCAGAGAAAATCCGCGAAATGGCTAAGCGGCAGCCATGTCTCCATCTGACACCGGATCCGGAAGATATCCAATCCTTAGCTGCGCGTAGCAAGATTTATCTCTGTCCTATGGATGGCGGAGGAGGACTCAAACTGCGTATTATGGATGGTCTACGAAACGGCCAGCCTATCTTGGCGCACCAGCGCGCCGCACGCGGATACGATGCGCTTACGAAAGAGCCTTTCTTCTATGTATATAGCGATGAAGAGAGTTTCCGTACTCAGTTGAAACAGGCTATTCAATACATACAAAGCGATGCTTGTTCGCGCCGCGCAATACAAGATAAATACTACAACTTATTCGGTCTGTCCACCGGAATCGAACGACTAAAAGCCATAATATGCAAATAAGCGTCATTATCCCTACATATCGTCCCGAGAACTATTTGTTCGAATGTTTGGACACCTTGCGTGCCCAGACTCTTCCTGTTTCGCAATGGGAAGGGATTATTGTGCTCAATGGATGTGACGAACCCTGGCAGACGCAGATCAAGGACTATTTACGGCAGCATCATATTACCAATATCCGTTTGCTCCAAACCGACCAACCGGGTGTTTCCAACGCACGCAACATGGGTTTGGATGCAGCGCAAGGAGAATATATCGCGTTCATTGACGATGACGACTATGTTTCCGATGTGTACTTGGAACAATTGGCACAAATCGCCGCACCGGATACGATCGCAGCCAGTTATACACGCGCTTTCTCTGATGAGACTGATTATATACCCTATTATATTGAGCAGGAGTATAACCGCCATGCGAAAGAAGGAAAGATGCCGTTTTATAAGGCTAGAAAGTATTTCAGCGGACCTTGTATGAAACTCATCCACCGGGATATTATCGGTCAGACACGTTTTAATACGGCATTTCAGAGTGGAGAGGACTCTTTGTTCATGTTCGAAATCTCCAATAGGTTGCAGTTTATTCAATTTACGCCACAAGAGGCAGTGTATTACCGACGCATGCGAAGCAATAGTGCTTCCAATCGGTTGAGCCGCAAACAGACTATAAAAAACTGCTGGCAAATGATACGAACCTATACGCGCATATATCGTGATGGGAAGTCGTATCTATTCCGGTTTTATATAACCCGCCTCTTAGGCGCAATACACACAGTACTGGATGGAATTGGTTAGTGTCATAATGCCCACATACAACTGCGGACGATTCATTCGCGAATCGATCAACAGTGTGCTTGCACAGACCTACACGGCCTGGGAACTCCTCATCGTGGACGACTGCTCTACGGATGAGACACAATCCATCGTGCGCACATTCAACGATCCACGGATTCGGTATATGCGTAACGAGGAGAATATCGGGGCAGCTTTGACGCGTAACCGCGCACTACGAGAGGTTAAAGGCCAATACATCGCCTTCTTGGACGCAGACGACCTATGGTTACCGGAGAAACTGGAACGACAGATTGCTTTTATGCAGCAGAACGGCTATAGTTTTACCTATCATGACTATATAGAGATTGACGAAGACTCCAAGCCTATTGGCCTGCACATTAGTGGCAAAGCACATGTGCGACCGTTCGACATGATGAGTTGTTGCTGGCCGGGATGCTTGAGCGTTATGTATGACGCCGAAGTTATCGGATTGATACAAATCCCCGATATCCGCAAGAATAACGACTCGGCTATGTGGCTGCAAGCCATTCGAAAAGCCGACTGCTACTTATTGCCGGAAACATTGGCACAATACCGACGCCGCACAGGTTCTATCACGCCTACTAGCGTCTGGCGCAAAATCGGATGGCACTATATCCTCTTCCGTCAGGGTGCAAAGATGAGCCCCATGGCCTCCGCCCTTTGGATGGGCGTCAACATCCTGGGAAACTGTTATAAGAAACTACGATACGTTAAGCGATATGAAACGATTTAACATACCCTTCTCTCCGCCTGATATGACCGAAGCGGAAGTGCAAGAAGTACGTGAAGCGATACTCTCCGGTTGGATCACGACCGGTCCGCGCACCAAAGAACTGGAGCGCCAGATAGCCGCGTATGTTGATGCACCGCGTGCCGTATGTCTCAACTCAGCTACGGCCTGTTTGGAAATGGCATTGCGTCTACTGGGTATCGGCAAGGATGATGAAGTGATCGTTCCGGCTTACACCTACACCGCATCGGCTTCGGTCATCGCTCATATAGGTGCCAAGATCGTGTTTATCGACTGTCAGCCTCACTCGCTGGAGATGGATTACGAGGCAGCAGAAGCGGCTATCAACGAGCACACAAAAGCCATTATACCCGTGGACCTGGCCGGTATACCTTGCGACTACAAGCGTATCTTTGAACTGGTAGAACGCAAACGTGCGCTCTACCGTCCGGCTACAGACCTGCAACGAGCTATTGGCCGTATAGCCGTTTGTGCCGACGCTGCACATGCCTTCGGTGCCTCGTGGCATAACCATATGGTCGGTTCGATGGCCGACTTCACGTCTTTTAGCTTCCATGCAGTCAAGAACTTCACTACGGCCGAAGGCGGTGCCCTCACATGGCGCACCATACCGGGTATCGACAACGAAGCACTTTACCATCAAGTCCAGTTATATTCCTTGCACGGCCAGTCGAAAGATGCATTGGCCAAGACCCAACTCGGTGCCTGGGAATACGATATCGTCGGTCCGTGGTACAAATGCAACATGACGTACATCATGGCAGCACTCGGACTGGTGCAAATGAAACGCTACCCTGCCCTGCTGGCTCGTCGTCACGAGATAATAGAGAAATACAATGCAGCTCTCAAACCCCTATGCGTCGAAGTGCTGCCGCATTATACCGACGAGCACATCTCTTCAGGCCACCTCTATCTCACGCGTATACCTGACGCAACCCTGGAAGAGCGACAATCGTTCATTGTCCAGATGGCTGAACGTGGTATCGCCACCAATGTCCACTACAAACCCCTGCCGATGATGACGGCCTACAGAGTCATGGGATTCGATATCCAGGATTTTCCGAATGCCTACGCGCATTTCAAAAACGAGATAACCCTTCCGCTCCATACCCGTCTCACGGACGAGGAAGTGGATTATATCATAGAGCAATATACCGACATTCTGACCCATAGATGACCCGATTTTGCGACATAGTATTCAGTTTCATCGGATTATTGCTTCTTAGTCCGCTATTTATGCTTGTAGCGTTGTGGATCGTGTTGGACGATCCCGGACCGATATTCTATCGACAACAACGCGTCGGCAAAGAAGGACGCGACTTTGGACTGCTGAAATTCCGCTCAATGCGTGTGGGTGCAGACAAACAGAGCCTGATAACAATAGGAGATCGTGACCCGCGTGTAACACGCGCAGGTTACTACATCCGTCGCTACAAACTGGACGAACTGCCACAACTATGGAACGTACTGATTGGAGATATGTCGTTGGTGGGTCCCCGACCGGAAGTGCGCCGATACGTGGATCTATATACCGAGGAACAACGACGCGTACTCTCCGTTCGACCGGGTATAACGGATTATGCCTCTATCAAATATATCGACGAAAACCGCCTTTTGGCACAATCCTCTGATCCTGATAAGACATATATTGAAGAAATCATGCCGGCAAAAATAGCGCTCAACATGCGCTATATCAACCATCCGACATTGGGAGAATATGTTAGAATCATTGCAAAAACATTTGCTAAAATCATACGTTGATATGAAACGTGAATTTATATTGATTAACATTATCGGTTTCGACAAACCGGGTGTAACAGCCGCCATCACAGAAGTGCTGGGCAAGTATGATGCGTTCGTACAAGACATGGGACAGTCCAATCTGCACCACCAGTTAAACCTCAGTATCCTCATCCGAATCGATGATCCGTCCACCAGTGGCGATATGATCAAGGAGGTGCTGTTCTGCTGTTCGCGTTTGGAGATGATTGTTCGCTTCACACCGCTTTCTGAGGAGGAATATGCGGCATGGGTAGGACGTCAAGAGCAGGATCGCTATGTCGTCACACTCTTGGCTCGTGAGATCAATGCGCGCCATATTGCACGCGTCACCGCACTATTTGCAGGGCGTCAACTGAATATCGACAATATTCTGCGACTCAGCGAACGTCCCAGCGTAGAGATGCCCGTCGAGAAACGTCATTCCTGTATCGAATTCTCACTACGTGGCAACCTGCCCGACCGCGAAGCACTCCAACGCGAATTGATGGAGGTGTCACACGAAGAAGGTATCGATATCTCGTTCCAGCGAGACGACATGTTCCGTCGCAACCGCCGCCTCATCTGCGTGGATATGGACTCCACGTTTATCCAGACCGAAGTGATTGACGAACTGGCAGAGCGTGCCGGCGTAGGAGAAGAAGTACGTGCCATCACCCTGTCGGCTATGCGTGGTGAGATAGATTTCAAAGAAAGTTTTACGCGTCGTTGCGCACTCCTCAAGGGATTGGATGTCAGTGCCAAACAGGATATTATCGACCATCTGCCTATCACCGAGGGTGCCGACCGACTATTCAGTATCCTCAAGCGTTGTGGCTTCAAGATAGCCATCCTCTCCGGAGGTTTCACGTTCGTGGGTAAGTACCTGCAACAGCGTTTCGGTGTAGATTATGTCTATGCCAACGAACTGGAGGAACAGGATGGTAAGTTCACTGGCCGCTATATAGGTGACGTAGTGGACGCCAAGCGCAAAGCCGAACTGTTGGAACTCATCGCGCAGGTAGAGCATATCGACCTGGCACAAGTGATAGCCGTAGGCGATGGTGCCAATGATCTGAACATGCTCGGCAAAGCCGGGCTGGGTATCGCCTTCCATGCCAAGCCTAAAGTGCAGGCAAGCGCACGACAATCTATCTCTACCGTAGGATTGGACGGCATCCTCTATTTCCTCGGTTTCAAAGACTCATTCCTTAAATAACATACTATGAACACGAAACAACTAGCATTGATTGATTTGCATTTGCACCTCGACGGTTCAATGCCACTCCATACAGCGCGCAAACTGGCTGAGATGCAAGGCGTCAGTATTCCTCAGAGCGACGAAGAGCTCCATGCTATGATGTCGCTTACCGAAGACTGTAAGGACCTGAACGACTACTTGGCTCGGTTCGACTTGGCCTGCTCGCTGCTCCACACCCGCGAAGCCCTCGACATATGCACATACGACCTGCTGTGCGAACTACATGAGCAGGGACTTATCTATGCCGAGATACGCTTTGCTCCACAGAAGTCTTGCGAGAAAGGACTCACTCAGCGTCAGGCTGTAGAAGCCGTGCTCCAGGGCATACGTCGTTCTCCTATTCCATGCGGACTCATCGTCAGCATGATGCGCGGTAATGACCCCGCCACCCATGATGCCAACCTGGAGACCATTCAGGTGGCCAAAGAATATCTCAACAAAGGTGTTGTGGCCGTCGATCTGGCCGGGGCGGAAGGACTATTCCCAACCTACGACTTTGAATACGCCTTTGCCGTAGCACGCGACAACCATATACCTATTATTATACACGCGGGTGAAGCTGCCGGTGCAGATAGCGTATGGGAAGCTATCCATGCCGGGGCAGTGCGTATCGGTCATGGCGTGCGAGGACTGGAGGACAAGCGTGTCATCGACGAACTCATCGCACGAGACATCACCCTCGAGTTGTGCCCAACCAGCAACATCGACACGGGCATCTACCGCTCGTACGCTGACTATCCGCTTCGCCAACTGCTTGACGCCGGCGTGAAAGTGTGCGTCAACACCGATGATATGACCGTTAGCAACACCGACCTGCAACAGGAGTGGCACCACCTCATCGAGACCTTCCAACTCCATGAGTTCGAGATTGGTCATATGCTACTGAATTCGGTCAACGCCAGTTTTGCGCCCGAACCACTTAAGCAAGAACTGCGCGCCACCGTACAGAAATATTATCCCTCTACGATACTATATTAATGGTAAATTGTAAATGACAAAATTGTAAATGTTATGGCATTTTTCGGACTATTCAACAGAGAGAAGAAAGAGACACTCGATCGTGGACTGGAGAAGTCCAAAGAGTCGGTCCTCAGCAAGATAAGCCGTGCTGTTGCCGGCAAGTCCACCGTAGACGATGATGTGCTCGACAATTTGGAAGAGGCACTCATTACATCGGATGTAGGCGTAGAAACGACTCTGCGCATCATTGAGCGCATCCAGGAGCGCGTCAAAAGAGATAAATACCTGAATACCAGCGAACTGAATGCAATCCTAACCGAAGAGATTGCCGATTTGCTTCAGGAGAATAACACCACCGACATTCTCGATTTCTCGGCTCCACTACCTGCAAAGCCTTACGTGGTCATGGTAGTAGGTGTCAATGGCGTGGGCAAAACGACAACGATCGGCAAACTAGCCTACCAGTACAAACAGGCCGGCAAGAAAGTCTATCTTGGTGCGGCCGACACCTTCCGCGCCGCTGCCGTAGAGCAGTTGTGTATCTGGGGCGAGCGCGTTGGTGTACCCGTTATCAAGCAACAGCAGGGATCCGATCCTGCCTCTGTTGCCTTCGACACACTCCAGTCGGCCAAAGCCAACGATGCGGATGTCGTACTCATCGACACTGCCGGAAGACTGCACAACAAAATCAATCTGATGAACGAACTCACGAAGATCAAGAACGTTATGCAGAAAGTAGTGCCCGACGCACCGCACGACGTCATGCTCGTATTGGATGGCAGTACAGGCCAGAATGCCTTTGAGCAGGCTCGCCAGTTCACGGCAGCCACCCAAGTATCGTCACTCGCCATCACCAAACTGGACGGCACAGCCAAGGGAGGCGTCGTCATCGGTATCAGCGACCAATTCAAGATACCCGTTCGCTATATTGGGCTGGGAGAACAAATGACTGACCTACAATGCTTCAATCGCGTGGAGTTTGTCAAGTCATTGCTTGGAAATGTAACTCAATAAAACTAACAATTAATCATACTGTTATGAACACAAAATTTCGCACAGAGTCTGACCTTTTAGGCGCTCTTCAGGTACCGGCTGATGCATACTATGGTGTGCAGACGCAACGCGGTATTAACAACTACAAGATTTCTAACCTCCGTATGTCCGACTTTCCGGAGTACATCATTGCTATGGCCTATATCAAGTGGGCTGCCGTTGAGGCCAACCACGAGCTTGGGGTCATCAACGATGAGATTTATGCGGCTATCGCTCAAGCCTGCCGAGAGATCACAGAGGGTAAGATGCACGACCAGTTCCCTACCGATATGGTACAGGGCGGTGCAGGGACAACCGTCAACATGAATGCCAATGAGGTAATTGCCAACCGCGCACTGGAAATCATGGGACACGAACGCGGAGACTATCAATTCTGTTCACCCAACGATCATGTGAACTGTGCCCAATCGACAAACGATGCCTACCCCAGCGCATTCCGCTATGCCTTCATCCGCATGAATCGCGGACTGGTCGAGGCACTCACTTTGCTCATCGACGCCCTGAACAAGAAAGGCGACGAGTTCAACGAGTGCATTAAGATGGGTCGCACCCAACTCCAAGATGCCGTACCTATGACCAGCGGTCAAGAGTTCCATGCCTTTGCCGACAACCTGCAAGAGGAAATTAAGAACCTGGAGCGTAATATCAACCTGCTCTACGAAATCAACATGGGCGGAACGGCTATTGGAACGGGGCTGAACGCTACGGCTGGTTATGCCGAACTATGTACCAAGAAACTGTGCGAACTGACTGGCGAACCATTCCTGCTGGCAGAGGACCTGGTAGAAGCTACTCCTGATACCGGCGCATATGTCAGCTATTCAGCAGCCCTGAAGCGACTGGCTGTCAAATTGAGCAAGACCTGCAACGATCTGCGTCTCATGGCTAGTGGTCCGCGTTGTGGACTGGGCGAAATCAATCTTCCACCTATGGCACCAGGTAGCTCTATTATGCCGGGCAAGGTCAATCCTATCATTCCCGAGGTAACCAACCAGGTTTGCTTCAAAGTAATCGGTAACGACACAGCCGTATGCTTTGCTGCCGAGGCCGGTCAGTTGCAATTGAACGTGATGGAACCTATTATTACGGAGTGTATCTTTGAGTCGATCACATGGCTTCGCAACGTGATGCACATCCTGCGCGAGAAATGCATCGAGGGCATCACCGTCAATCGTGAGCACAACGAACAGGTGGTAAAGAACTCCATCGGTATCGTTACGGCCCTCAACCCCTATATAGGCTATAAAGCCTCCACCAAGATTGCCAAAGAAGCTTTGGAAACAGGTAGAGGCGTTTATGATTTAGTATTGGAACACGGTCTGCTCTCTCAGGAGAAACTCGACCAGATCCTGGATCCTAAGAACATGCTGACGGCGCATTAATTACGCCATGGCGCCATTCACTTGAATGACTTGTCCGGAGACATAACTGCTAAGGTCGCTTGCTAAGAACAATGCGACCTTAGCTACTTCTTCGGGGTCACCTCCACGACGCATCGGCACTAATTGTACGAATTGCTTGAGCGTTTCTTCACTCAGTGCCTTGGTCATTTCCGTAAGAATAAATCCTGGAGCTATAGCATTGGCACGCACACCGCGAGCGCCCAGTTCCTTGGCCACCGTCTTGGTCAAAGCAATAATACCAGCCTTGGAGGCGGCATAATTGGCTTGTCCGGCATTACCATTGATTCCCACTACAGAACTGAGCGAGATAATCGAACCGCTTCGCTGACGCATCATCTGAGGCGTTACGGCATGGGTAAAATTGAAGGCCGACTTGAGGTTAACTTTCAGGACTAAGTCCCACTGCTCTTCCGTCATACGCATCAGGAGTGTATCACGGGTGATGCCGGCATTATTGACCAGTATGTCCAGATGGCCAAACTCCTTGACTACTTGTTCAACTACCTCATGTGCAGCCTCGAACGACGAGGCATCACTGGCTATAGCACGTACCTGCACACCCAGTGCAGCGATCTCGTCGCGTGTGGCTTCTGCCTGCTCGTTGACAACTACATCCGTAAAGACGATATCACATCCTTCAGACGCAAACTTCAAAGCAATCTCACGTCCAATGCCACGGGCTGCACCGGTAATAAGCGCTACCCGACCTTGTAATAATTTTTCCATTTTTAATTGTCCTTGAAAGGTATAACACCATTCGTTTGACGAATAGTATACTTTGTCATTGCTTGGTTCGATTCAAAACCTAAACCTCGCAGAATCGTTTCTTTTTGACGGATAGCCATCGCCGAATCGGAATAAATGCGTTCGCCTTCTCGATCCCAATACAATTCTTCGGTATAGAACTTATCACCCTGGCTATTCATTGCGCGGACATGTCCCCACAGCCGCCACAGTTGTGCCTTCTGGTCATAGTGAGCACGATCTGCTCGGAGAGAGGCTTCAACCTTCAGCTTCTCGTTGAACTGTTCCAACTGGATGCCCATCGGAAAATCCCAGCAAGGAGGATCGGATTTATCATACAC